>NZ_JAHCZC010000019.1:0-23366 GCF_018501135.1 Campylobacter sp. 2018MI13
TTCTAAGATACTTTTCCTAAACTACACTAAATCACCATTAAAAGCTCTTTTATATTTTTAGCCAATCTTCTATACAAATTCTTTTAAACTTCAAAACCTCATCAATTCTTACTATGAATTTTTAAATTAAAAAGATGGCAAAAGGATTTATAAAAATTATCAAAATATAAAACTACAAATTTATATAGGATTTGAATTTTGACTAACGATTCTAAAATTACAAAATACATTTTCTTACTTTTTTATAAAAAGTATTATTGCATTTACTTCACAAACAATAACCAAATAAAATTCACAATATATTAATCTGCTACAATATAAAAAAATATTTAAAGGTTAAAAATGATAAAAGAGAAATTAGAAAAAGATATTAACACTACAGAAGAAAATATTAAAAAAGATTCAAAAGATAATAAAATCACAACTGAAAGAATTTTTAATCGTATCAAACAATATGGAAACTTATCTCTTGCTTTAGGGCAAATTTTATTACTAATACTAATTATAGATTCTGCTTTTAACTATGGTGTAGTATATATTTTTACATTACAATACCCAATAGAACTTACATTTGAACAATTATTGACCTTTGGGTTTTCTAACTTATCTTGGTTTATGCTGTTAATATTTATGTTATATATTTCAACAGAATTTGTATGGCAAATTAAAAATACAAAAAAAGATGGTAAGCCACTAAAATATTATGATTGTATATACTTTATAATTGTATTACTGATAGTTTATCTTTCTATTTTTATGATATTTTACAATAATTATGAAAAGCAAGATATTTGTTTATTTTTTGTATTATTTGTAGCCTTAATTATATTAAATCTTATAGTATTTTTTAAAGCAAACAAAAGTAACATAAACTACATTAGACCTATAATACTATTTGTATCAGTAACTATTTTTGCTTTGTCTAAAATAAGTATTTCATCTCTTTCTGGCTTAGGAGATTATAATACTACAATAATGGTTGATAAAAATAGCTTTATAAAAGATATTGTAGATATAGAAGATAACAAAGAGAAATATACAAAAAATTATCATTATAAAGGCGATTATATTGAGCTAAAAGATGTGAAAGTATTATCAACTTTAGGAGATATTGCTTATGTGGAGTTATGCAGTGAAAATATGGAAATAGGCAAAACATTAGATGGTTGCAAAAAAACTATAAGAGTTGAATTGATCAAAAAAGACATTCACATAATAAGAAATGGTAAAAAGCAAAATGTTACTAATACAGAAAATGGTAGCAATAAAACAAACAACGAAAGCAAAGAACAAAATGAACAAGATTTAGAAAAATCTAAAGAGAATAAAAAAGAAGAAAGCACTACAAAAAATAACTAGAATTTGAAAATAACAATCTAATTATATTCAATTATTACAAAGCTAGCCTATAGGCTAGCTAAATATATTAATCATCACCTAAATAATCTTCATTATTTGGATTATGTGCATCAGCCCAATCATCCATACAAGCATCGTTATTTGGATTATTAATATCTGACCATAAATCTAATTCTTCTTGAGACATTGCCATTTTATTCTCCTTTTTTATTGCTATTTTTATTAGCTGCTCTTTGAGCTCTTGCTGCAAAACTATCTTTGCTTACAATACCACCATTTCTCTTAGCTTCGCTTAATTGAATTCTTGCTGCTGCTTCTTTATCCATCGCGTTTTTATTCATCGCGTTCTCCTTAAAAATTATTTTAGTTTTGCAAAACTTACAAAATGATATAATAATAATTAGGGACATTTGGGGACAAAAAAATGAAAACAAACAAAGAAATAGTAGAAGAACTTAAAGAAAAAATAAAAAATTATATTATCATCAACAATACAACTCTTGCTAAAGTTGCTAAAGAATTAGCAGAACAAGTAGAAAATTTAACATCTAATGAAGATATAAAAAATTTTTATGAATCATTAAAAAAATTGTTAAATAGAAAAAGCAAAAAACCAAGATCTAATATAATAGAAAAGTTTTAAATTAATATTAATTGTTATTCACCATATTCATCTTAAATCATTTTTAAAAGCATATAAATTGTATTATAATTAGGTACAAACTCTCAACATAATATTTTGAAACAATTTATAATAACCATTCACTTATTCTAATTTCAAATTTCCATACCTATTAATAGATAGCTTGTTTTATTATATTTATAATTTTAAATTTTGCGATGGAATTTTTCATATATCTAATAGATTTTAATTTCACATTTGTGTAAATAAAGTGAAATTATTTTTTAAGGAGATAGCCATGAAAAAGGGCTTTACAATGATTGAGTTGATTTTCGTAATCGTAATTTTAGGAATTTTAGCAGCAGTTGCAATTCCAAAACTAAATGCTACAAGAGATGACGCAGAAATAGCAAAACTAAGCACAAATATCTCAACAATTATGGGTGATTTCGCATCTTATTATACTTCTAAAGGTAAATTAGAAGCTCAAGCAGATATTAAGAGAATGACAAACGTTGCTTTAGAAAGCGATAACATTACTTTAAATGTTAAAGGTAAACCTTGTTTGACATTTACACTAAATGCGACTAAAAGTTCAGAATTAACAGTTGCTGCTTCAAATGCATCAGATACAGTTTGTACAAATGCTTTAGGATTAAGTTCAGTTCAAAGTATTTTAACTAGCACTGACTCTAAGACAGGAACTACAAAAACTATTAAAAAAGCTGGAGATAGTGTTGTATTTGACTTCGCTGCAAGTGGTGTAAGCTGGTAATATAAACTTAACTAAATAATTTTTAGTTGCCTAGTTAGGTTTATCCTAACTAGGCTTTTTTAAATTTGAAAGGATAAAGATGAAAAAAGCTTTTACAATGATAGAATTAATCTTCGTAATAGTTATTCTAGGTATCTTAGCAGCAGTCGCGATACCTAAACTAAATGCTACGAGAGATGACGCTGAATTAGCTAAAGCAAATACAAATCTTACAACACTTATGAGTGATATTTATAGCTATTATACTTCTAAGGGCGATATTCCTGCTTCAGGTTTTAATTTACAAAGCTTAACTGGAGTTGAACTATGGAATAATCCTACCACACCAGCGCAGTCAATTAACGCTGCTTTTATGGGTGTTAAAGATAAAAAAGATTGCTTGTATGTAGAAATTAAGAAAAATACAAATAAAGAAAATTATATTGCATTAAGAAGAAATAAAGATATAAAATCAGGTAGTTTATGTGAAAAATTTTTAGACCAAGCTGAAGCTTCAGGCATTGTAGGACAAGGTTATAGCGATAGTAATTTTACAACAGCAAAAAGCACTTTAGATACTTCAAATACATTCCTTAGACTAGGCGGAAGTGGAGTATTATGGTAAAACAAGCTTTCACAATGATAGAGCTAATATTTGTTATTGTAATATTAGGAACTTTAGCAGCAGTTGCAATTCCTAAACTAAATGCTACAAGAGATGATGCTGAAATAGTTAAAGCTAATCAAAATATTACATTATTAATAGGAGATTTAGCTAGTTATTACACAGCTCATAATGAATTTGCTAAAGATATTAAAACAATGACAAATGTTGCTTTAGATAGTGGAGTTTATAAAGTTAAAAATAAGCCTTGTTTAGAAATAAGCCTTGATGATTATTATGTAGTAATAAAAAAATCAAAAGGTCAAGATAAGGTATGCGATATAGTATTAAATGACCCTAAAATAATATCAAACCTAACAGGAAGAATTTCAAAAACAAATAATAATTTTACAGATATTTCAAAAAGTGATGTTATTTACATTCCTGTTGGTGGAAGTAATGTGGTGTATTAAGAATTTAAATTAGGAATTTTAAAATAAATTTCTTATTTTAAATTCCTACAATTTATTATTTATTCTTATTTAATTTTTACAATCAAGCTATAATGAAATCCACAAAATAGTCTTAAATTTCGTTATGTTGTTTAATTCTAATATTAACTAAATTACTTTTTGATATACTACACTACGAAAAAGCATTGATTTTGATATTAAAAATTACAATAATAGGAGTAAAAATGGGCGAAAACGATATAATTGCAACCAAACAACAAGTAAGAAAAGCTGGAGATAATATAAGAATAGGTATTGCCACTGAAAACGACTATGAGATAGTGTCTTTTTGGAGAAGTGTTCACGCTCAAATAATGTCAAGCTTTGCAACATCAATTAATAGAAAACTAAAAACAAATAAAATTACCCCTATAGTAGTAGCAAGAAGATTAAAAAGGCTAAATTCTGTTGAATACAAGTTAAAAAGATTTCCAGATATGAAGCTTGATAGAATGCAAGATATTGCAGGACTTAGGATAGTATTTACCAATCTTGACAATACTAAAACTTTTCAGCAAATTATGGAACAAACCTATCTTAAAGGTATAAAAAAATTTAAACTTTTACGAACTAGTGATTATATCAATAAACCAAAAGATGATGGATACCGCTCAATCCATCAGATTTATGAATATCAAGATACGACAAAAAGAGCCTTAGAATTACAACTTAGAACACAATTGCAGCATTTTTGGGCTACAGCAGTGGAAGTTTTAGGAATAACTAGTAAATCAAAAATCAAGCAAGGTGAAGGGGAAGAACAATATAAAGAATTTTTTAGATTATCAAGTGCTTTGTTTTGTATGATAGAACAAACAAAAATTCACGAAAATTATAATAAATTTACACAACAAGAAATATGCCAAAAGATTTTAGAACTAGATAAAAAATACAACATATTAGCAATGCTTTCTGGACTTTTAGTATCTAGCAAAAACATTGAAGAATTTCAAAAAAAGATACATTATTATTTTGTAATAGACCTTGATATGAATACAAAGCGTTTAAGGATTACTGGATATAAAAAATCAGATTTTGAAAAAGCTAAAGAATATTATGATTTTTTAGAACAAAAATCAAAAAATGCAAACAATACTGATGTAGTGCTTGTATCATCAGACAAAATTAAAACACTAAGGAAAGCCTATCCTAACTATTATTTAGATAGTAGAGAATTTGTAGAAGTTATCAAAGCAGCTATCAAAGAAAATATTAAATCTTAAAATATAATTTAGATAAAAACTAATTGAAAAATGGAATTTAAAACTATATATTTATTTTAAATTCCTAAATTAAATTCTTAATATAGTTAAAACGAGTATTTAGCTTCTAATCTAGTTTTATAAGTTTTAATATTTTTCATATCGGTTTTAGTAATCGCATAATCATAAAATGCGCTAAATTTTAATTGCTTAGAATATTTATAAACAATTTTTGGCATTAATTCTGTTTGCTTATATTTAGCTAAATCAAGCTTTACCCCGCCATTAATTATGCTAAATAAAAAATTAAAATTATCATATTTATAAGATATATTTGAATACAAATATTCTCTTTTACCTATTCCACCATAAAATCCATCTATTATCGTTTTTCCCGAATGCAAAAGCAATCCTTTATCATGCCAAGTTACAAAACTTGCTTTATCCTTTTTACCATAATTTATATAGCCTAACTCAAAATCAAAATTCTTAAATCCGACTAGAATTTCAACGCCATAAAATACAGAATTACTTGCATTTAGAGAAGTTTTGTAATTTTGCTTTAATGATGTGCTAGTTAGTTGAGAATTAAAAGAATAATGATAACTCTTCTTATCTCCTAAATAACTTTTCAAATCCACTCCATAAAAAATAGCAAAATCATTAAGATAATCAGCGCCTAAAGTAAGATTTATTAAATCATTATGATAATTAATATTTAGCCCATAAAGATTTTGATTATAGATTTGTAATTTTAAATTCTTTGGCAGATTTGTAGCTTTTAGTGGTATTTTATAAGATATTTGATTTATTGCTTTTTCGTTTATCAAACTACTTTCACTCAAATCAAAATTATCTACAAAATAAGCATTTATATTTGTATTATATAAAGAATGATTATCAATCAAAAACGAAGTAACCAAAACCCCATCATTAAACATACTAGGCACTTTTAATCTACCAAAACTAAAGCTTGTATTAAAATTAGTATAAGTTAAATTCGCTTCTTTTAAATGAAAATTATCATTAGTCTTAATATAAGCATTATTTGAATAACTAAAAGATTTTGTATCATATCTAAACACCGCATTAGCCTTGTAATTATCAGCTAAATTTAGACTTAATTTATAATCTAATCTAATTTTGTGTGCTGGTTGAGTTAAAGCAATATCCTTAACTCTAGTAGTATCATAGCGATACCTTAAAAAACCATCTAAATCTACATTTTTTATTGATTGTTCTAAACTAAGTGCATTGGCACAAACAGCAACTAAACTTAAAGAAATTGTTGTTTTAATATTCATTTTTATCCTTTTTTATGAGAATGATAAATATTATTAAAACAAACTTATATTTAAATTAATTATCATAATAAATATTAAATAATATGATAACTTAAATTCTTTAAGAATTATTTTTTATATATCAAATTAAGTTTTGAATTCTCATAATAAAATGAATAATAAATATTATTCTTTTTAATAATTTCATAAGTTTATTAGTTTAAAATATTAAATATAAAAATTAATTTTATTTTAAGGAGTTATATGAAAAAGTTATTTTTAAGTTGTCTTATATCATCTTTTGCATTAGCAAATAGTATGTACTTAAATAAAGATGTTGAAATTAAACTTGATGGTAAAATAATAGGAACTGCTAGTTTATTAGCACCTGTAAAAGTCATTTCAAGCAATAACGATACTAGCAAAGTTGAGCTAATTGGATATGTTAATGATAATTATCAAGAAGAAATAGTTAAAAGTTTTTCTCAAATTGAAAATTATATGAGTTTTCACGATAACAATGACAATCCAACATACAAAGGTGACGCTAATCCATACATTAAAATGCTTGAAGTGTTGCAAGATGAATATGGAGAAAATTGGCATAAAGTAAGCATAACTTTTGATGTAAATTCAAATGATTTAGTAGCTAGCAAAGATGAAATCTTTAAAAATGCAAAAAGTTTTTACGAGCAAACTTGCTCGCCTTGTCATTTGTTGCACGATACTAAAGAATATTCGGTAAATCAATGGCCTTCAAATCTTGAAAGCATGATAAGTTCTGGTTATGTGGAGCTAAGCAAGGATGAAAAAAGCTTAATTATTAAATATTTACAAAATCACGCAAAAGACATTAAATAAAGGAGAAGAATATGAAAAGAAGAAGTTTTTTAAAACTAAGTGCAGTAGCAGGAGTTGGATTACAAGCTAGCAAAATTGAAGGTATCAAAGATACAATTTTTGATGATAAAAAGGCTTTAGTATCTGATAGGTTTGGTAGTTTTTACGCAAATATTAATAGTTCTCAAATCGTTAGCGTTACACCTTTTGAAGGAGATAAATTCCCTAATACTATGAATAATTGTGTTCCAGATAGAACACAAAACGAAAGCCGTGTTTTATATCCTTGTGTTAGAAAAAGCTACCTAGAAGGAAAAAAGAAAAACGATTTAAGGGGTGAAGAAGAATTTGTAAGAGTTAGTTGGGAAACAGCACTTGATTTAGCAGCAAAAGCACTTAAAGAAAATTTTGACAAATATGGCCCTGAAGCTATATATGGCGAATGCTATTGGTGGGGTGGCTGGGGTAAAATTAGTTGGGGAAGAACCACAGCTCATAGAATGTTAAAAATCCTAGGTGGATATGTTGAAGAAAGTGGAGACTATTCAACCGGTGCTGGTATGGTAATATTACCACATATTTTTGGCTCAAACACCGTTTATGAAGCACCTACAACTTGGAAAAGTATTTTAGAAAATGCAAAAAGTGTTGTATTTTGGGGAACTGACCCACTAGTAACAAATCAAATTGCAGTTGGCACACCAACTCACACTAATTATGAATATTTCACAAAATTAAAAGAACTAAGTAAAGCAGGAAAAATCAAAACTTATAGCATAGATGTATATGCTAATAATACAAATCGTTATATTGAAAGTGAATTAATATCAGTTCGCCCTAATACAGACACTGCAATGATGATAGGAATGTGTTGTTATTTATATGAAAGTGGAAAATATGCAAAAGATTTCATTAAAAAATATACGGTTGGCTTTAATAAATTTAAAGAATACTTCATGGGCGAAAATGATGGAATAAAAAAAGATTTAACTTGGGCTAGCAATATTTGTGGAGTAGATACAACAACATTAAAAAAATTAGCAGATGATTTATGCGATAATAAATCAATAATTATTGCAGGTCGTGCAATACAAAGACAAGACCACGGCGAGCAAGCACATTGGATGATAACAATACTAGCAACAATGTTAGGGTATATAGGAAACAAGGGTTGTGGATTTGAGTTTAGTTTAGGATATTATTCTCAAGGTGCTGATAAATTTATAGCACCTACTTTAAAAGGACTTTCATCTATTCCAAGCGATGATTTAGGAGACGAAAATAGTCCTTGGAAAAAATTTGAAAACATAACAATTCCAAGTTCAAGAAGTATTGACGCTATGCTAAACCCAGGTAAAATAATTGACCAAAATGGTAAAAAAATAAAACTTCCACATATTAAAGTAGCATTTAATGCTAGTGGGTCATTTTTTACTCGCCATCAAGATGTAAATCGTGCTATTGAAGGATTTAAAAAGGTTGATACGATTATTACAGCTGAACCATTTTGGACTTCACAAGCAAAATTAAGTGATATTGTTTTACCTGTTGCTATTGAGCCTGAGCGTTATGATATAGAAGCTAGTACAAATTCTGAATATATTTTCTTAAATAAGCCTGTAATTGAACCTATGGGAGAGAGTAAAAGCGATTTTTGGATTTGTAAAGAAATTTGTAAAAGATGGGGAGTAGAAGAAATATTTACAGAAGGAAAAGCAACCGAGCTTGATTGGATGAAATATATTTATAACGACGCTTTACAACAAGGAAAATCATTAGGATATGATATGCCAACTTTCGATGAAGCACTTAATAAAGGATTTGTTAGATTTGATAAAGTAAATAAAGATACAGAGTATTACACAAGACTTAGTGATTTTGTAAGCAATCCGCATAAATATAGATTAGGAACACCAAGTGGAAAGATTGAGATTTTCTCTCCAACAATTGCAAAAATGGGTTATGATGATTGTTTAGGTCATCCTGCTTGGTTTGAACCATTTGAGTGGGTTGGTAACAAAGAACAAATTAAAAAATATCCAATTGCTGTTGTAAGTCCTCATTCTAGATTTAGACTACACTCTCAGCTAAATAACTCACTTATTAGAAATTATGCTGAAGTAAATGGCAGAGAGCCTATGATAATTCATCCTGATACTGCAAAAGCAAGAGGTATTAAAACAGGCGATATTGTAAGAGTATATAATGATAGGGGCGAAATTTTAGCAGGTGCATTAGTAAGTGATATTGTAAGGGCTGATACTATTATAATTTGTGAAGGTGCTTGGTATGACCCTGAAGTTTATGGGAAAAAATCACTTTGTCAGCACGGATGCGTAAATGTGCTAACTCGTGATAAAGGAACATCAAAACTAGCTCAATCAAACACAGCTCACACAACCTTAGTAGAGATTGAAAAATTCAAAGGTGTTATTAGACCTTTAAGAGCATTTTCTAAGCCAAAAATCATTCAAGGTTAAATAAAAAGCGAGATTTATTCTCGCTTTTAAATTCCAACTCCAATACTTCATAAAATAATGCAGCCATATATTAAGAGATTTACTAAAATAAAAGAAGAGCCAATAAATACAAAAAACGAATCATATAACAATTCATCTTTTAAATACAAATAAAAATAATAAGCATTTGCAAATATAATAAATATAGAATTAGCAGTTATATCTAAGGCTGAAAAAGTGGTTAAATGCTTAAATACAAAAATACAATAAGCGTAAAAAATTACACTCAATACGAAAATAAAAAAATCAACTTTATTAAAAAATCTTACCATTTTAAATTCCTTTTATTTTCATACTATCAAAAATAAAAGGAATTAGCTAGAAAAATTAATTTTGCACTTTTTATAATTTAATCTATTTTATATTCACACGCTACTTGATAGCCTAAATCACAAGCTTTTCTTACATATTCCTTAGCCAAGCTTTTATTGGTATAATAATAAAAGTTACCTAAGTTATTGCAAGCTATAGCCTCTCCTAAATTACAAGCTTTTTCATAAAGCATTTTCGCTCTTTCTTTATTGTTTTCTTTCGTATAATAAATATTTCCTAAATTAGTGCAAGCATTTAAATATCTTAAATTACAAGATTTTTCATAATAACTCTTTATTTCATTCATTAATGCAGGATTTTGGCTTTGCTCTAACATATACGCTATATTGTGGCACGATATAGGCTCATTATTATTACAAGCTAACATATAATAATTAATCCCTTTAGTAAATTCTTCCTTACTTTTAGCACTATAAATATAAGCAGTTCCTAATTCCATACAAGCTGACATATAATTAAGCTCGCAAGACTTTTCTAAATACTTAATAGATTCTGCTATTTGCATTTCTTTTGCCTTAGCAATTCCTATGTTATAACAATCATTTGCATTGTTACAAATTACTTGATTATTAGCAAAACAAGCACTAACACAAAATGCCAATACTAAAAACTTTTTCATCAACACTCCTTTTAATTTTGCGTATCTTAGCATATTTTACAAAGATTTTACATTGTAGAAATCTTAACAATTTTTTTTAGTCTATAATTAGCCCAATTTTTTAAAAAGGAAAGGTAATGGCAAGAGAAAACATTATTATAACGATACTTTTTGCTATCGTTTGTGTTGGCTTTTTGTTTTGGGGTTATAGCACCACAAATTATTATATATTCTTCACAATTGCTGCAATTTTTGGAATATTTTTAGCATTCAATATAGGTGCAAACGATGTTGCAAATGCTTTTGGAACGAGTGTTGGAGCAAAAACTCTTAGCATAAAACAAGCTTTAATAATAGCTGCTATATTTGAATTTAGCGGAGCATTTTTTGCTGGTGCTGAAGTAACTGCTACTATTAGAAGTGGTATTGTAAGCGTTAAAGAAAACATAGAACCTATGCACTTTGCTTATGTTATGATGAGTGCTTTGTGTGCTGCTAGTGTTTGGATTTTTATAGCTACTTATAAATCTTTACCTGTTAGCTCAACTCATTCAATAGTAGGCGGGATTTTAGGTGCTGCACTAGCTTTAGGTTTCATAGCCGAAAATAACGCTACTCAAGTTAGCTGGGGTGGGATAGGAACTATTGTTGCTAGTTGGTTTATCTCTCCTGTATTAGGTGGGGTTTTGAGTTATTTTGTTTATTCATTAGTTTATAAATTCATTGTAGTTCCTACTAAAGAAAAAGAAAACACTTTAAAACAAATCAAAAAAGATAAAGCAGAGTATAAAAAACAATATATAGATGAATTTATGCAAAGCGAAAAATCTAAGCAATATAGTGAGCTTTACGGCATTTTGCTTAACGAAAAAGGCGAATACGCAAATAAATTAAAAGAATTTACAAAAAAAGAAAAAGCAGTTGATGTAGCAGGATTTTTAAGCAAACGCATACCTGTTTTAGCTACTTTAATAGCTTTTGTAATTTCATCTATGTTATTTTTTAAAGCCTTAAATAATGTTGATACAGGACTTAGTCATTTTAGTATAGGATTAATCATCTTATTAATTTGTATTAGTGCTTATATAATTTGTGTAGGAATTATTAATATTATGAAAAAAGGCGAACCAAAAAAAGCAGTAAATCGTATTTTTTCATGGTTTCAAATATTTACAGCTTGCACATTTGCCTTTTCTCACGGAGCAAACGATATTTCAAACGCAGTTGGACCATTTGCTGCGATTTTAGATATTTTACACACAAATACAATAAATCCAACTTCAGCAGTGCCTACTATTGTAATGTTAGTATTTGGTATTTCACTAGTTGCTGGGCTTTGGTTTTTAGGCAAAAGCGTTATTAAAACCGTTGGCAAAAGTCTAGCAAAAATCAAGCCTACCACAGGTTTTAGTGCCGAGTTTGCTTCAGCTATTGTAATACTTCTAGCAACTCAACTAGGAATTCCAATCAGCTCAACTCATATTCTAATAGGTGCGGTATTAGGAATTGGAGTATTTAACAAAAACGCAAATTGGAAAATGATGAAGCCAATAGGCTTAGCATGGATGATAACCTTACCTGCAAGTGCTTTAATTTCGGCATTTTTCTTAAGCTTACTTTATTATTTATTTTAGGAGATTTAATGAATCAAATTCAAGATGATATTTTAAAGACAAAAGAAGGCAAAAAATCCTTTAAAAACGCAATCATTAGCTGTTGGCTAGGAACTGCTATGGAATATGCTGATTTTGTTTTATATGGCCTTGCGGCTGCAACCGTTTTTGGTAAAGTTTTTTACCCAGAGCAAACTCCTATAATTGCTCTAATGCTTAGTTTTGCAACCTATGGAGTTGGCTTTATTGCTAGACCTATTGGAGCTTTCTTTTTTGGTAGATTAGGAGATAAATATGGTCGTAAAGAAGTTATGATGATAACTATATTTTTAATGGGTGCAGCGACTACTTTAATAGGATTTATCCCATCTTATAATAGCATAGGCATTTTAGCACCTTTATTATTAGTGATTTTAAGATTTTTACAAGGTTTTGGAGCAGGAGCTGAACTTAGCGGTGGAGCTATTATGTTGGGTGAATACGCACCTAGCAAAAATCGTGGTTTAGTATCATCAATCATTGCACTAGGCTCTAATAGCGGGACTTTAATTGCTAGTGGAATTTGGTTTTTACTTGGATTTTTAGATGATAAAGACTTTTTAGAATGGGGCTGGAGATTGCCATTTATATTTAGCTTTTTAATAGCTGCATTTGCCTTGTATCTAAGACGCTTTGTAGGAGAAACACCTGTATTTGCAAAACAAAAAGAACAAATGCAAAAACAACGAGAACAAAATTTAAAAACTCACAAAACCGAAAACAAAACTTTTTGGCAAAAGAACAAATCATTTTTTATTATGCTAGGTCTTAGAATGGGAGAAAACGCCCCATCTTATATAGCTCAAAGCTTTTTAGTAGGTTATGTTTATACTATTTTATTATTAGACAAACAAATAGCTACAACAGGGGTTTTAATAGCTTCATTTTTAGGATTTTTAGTTATTCCATTATCTGGATGGCTAAGCGATAAATTTGGTCGTCGCATTATGTATAGGATATTTTGCTTATTATTAATGATTTATGCAGTTCCTGCATTTATGTTACTTGATAGCAAAAATGAAATAATAGTAATTTGTGTAATTGTCGTAGGAATGTGCCTTGCATCTTTAGGGATTTTTGGAGTTCAAGCAGCTTACGGAGTTGAAATGTTTGGGTGCAAAAATCGTTATACAAAAATGGCACTAGCTAAAGAAATCGGTGGCATTTTATCAGGTGGAACTGCACCATTTTTAGCGACTTATTTTATAAATCTAACTCATAATTGGTATTTAATCGCTGCTTATTTTATATTTATGGCAGGAATTGGATTTGTTACTACATTTTTTGCTCCTGAAACTAGGGGTAGAGATTTAAATCTTATTGAAGATGCTATATGAAAATCGTAATTGACACTGATATAGGCAATGGTATTTGTGGGGCTAATACTGATGATGGCTTAGCCCTAGCACTTGCAATTGCTAGTAAAAAGATTGATTTAAAAGCAATAACAACTCTAAGTGGAAATGTGATAAATCACAAAGCTTATGCAGTCGCAAGGAATTTAATTTCTAAATTAGGGATTAAAATTCCTGTATTTTTAGGCTCAAGTAAGGCTTTATTAGAGGATGAAACGCCGTGGAGAAAAAGACTTGATGAGAGTGTTTATAATTTTAAATTAGAACACTTATGGCAAGATTTTACACCTATTAAACTTTATAAAAACGCTAAATTAAACGCTGTTTATAAATTATGCGAATTAGCAAGAGTTTATAAAAATGAGCTTATTGTTTGTGCTATTGGACCACTTACAAACATAGCTCAAGCTTGTATTTTAGATAATGAGTTTGCAAAAAATGTAAAAGAGATTTTAATTATGGGCGGGGTATTTGATATGAGTAAATACCCTAAAGATACTAATTTTGGTTTTGACCCAGAAGCTGCTAGGATTGTGCTAAGAAGTGGGGCAAAAATCACTCTAGCACCTTACAATATCACAATGCAAACTAGCCTAACTCATAAAGATTTAGAAGAAATAAAAGCAATTAATAATAAACTATGTGATTTTTTATATACAAGTATTAAGCCTTGGATAAGCTATGCAGAGCTTACAAGAAATAGCATTGGCACTTGGATACACGATGCTTTAATAATTGCATATTTACTAGATTCTAGCATTTGTAAAAGCGATGAATATTATGTAGATATAGAAACTTGTGGCGAAGCAAGGGGCAAAAGCTTAAGATATGATAAAAATCTTAATATGAATATAGGCATTGATTTAAGCAAGTTAAACCTAGTAAAGGTTTTAAAAGATATTGATAATGAAAAATTATTAAAGCTAATAAAGGCAACTTTAAATGAATTTAGCAATTGATATAGGCTCAAATACTCTTAAAATAGCTGTATTTGATAAGGTTTTAAAAAACTACGAAAAGGTCTTAAACTTAGGACTATTTTATGAAAACGAGTGTATAAATGATGAAGGAATTAAGGTCTTAATCAATGCACTTGATGAGCTAAATTATGATTTAAGCAAGGCAAAAGTAGTTGCTACTGCAATTTTTAGAAAAAGTAAAAATGCTGATTTAATAGCTAATATGCTTTATCAAAAATACGGCTTTAAATTAAAAATATTAAGCCAAAATGAAGAAGCAAGGCTTACTAGATTAGGGGTTGGAATTTCAATTCAAGGTGATTTTACTTTAGTAGATGTTGGTGGGTATTCAACAGAAATTACAAGTAATGATAAAAAATTATTACTTGATATAGGACTTTTATCTTTTTATAAAAGCGTAAAAGAAAAAAACTTAGATATTAAAGACTACGCATATACACTTTTAAACCCTTATAAAAACGAGCTTAAAAGCTATCCAAGACCAATTGTTCTAGCATCAAAAACGGGAATATTTGCAAAAAGTATTGCAAAAAATATTGCTTATAAAGATATTGATGATTTAGAGTTTCATAATAGCATTGTAAATAAAGATGAATTATATAAATTAATTGATTTTATTAATACAAATAATGCCGAAAAAAGAGATTTAATGCTAGGAGTTAATAGAGATTTTGCAGTGCTTTGCGGGGCTTATTTTATTGATACTTTATTTGATGATTTTGAATTTATCATTTCATCTTATGGGCTTAAAGAAGGAATTTTATTAGGAGAATAGTATGAAAAAATTATGGGGCGGTAGATTTAGCCAAGCTACGGATAAATTAGTAGAAAATTACACAGCGACTTTGCCACTTGAAAACAGACTTGCTTTAATAGATATAAAAGGAAGCATAGCACACGCAAAAATGCTTGAGCGTCAAAAAATCATAAACTCTCAAGAATTAGCAGAGATTTTAAAAGGCTTAGAAATTATTCAAAACGAATTTATAGAAAATAAATTTGAGTTTAATATAAGCGATGAAGATATTCATATGGCTATTGAAAAAAGACTTAGTATTTTAATAGGTGCAAGTGCTGGCAAACTTCACACTGCAAGAAGTAGAAACGACCAAACCGCACTAGATGGAATATTACAAATGAAAGAATTTGTATTAGGAATTAAAGCTAATTTAAAAGAATTAATGCAAGAGATTTTAAACCAAGCTAAGACAAATTTAGACTTAATTATGCCAGGCTTTACTCATCTTCAAACCGCTCAACCGATTTTATATTCGCATTGGATAATGGCGTATTTTTGGATGTTTAAAAGAGATTATGATAGATTTTTAAATCTATACAACTCATTAAACGAATGTCCGTTAGGCTCGGCTGCACTTGCTGGGACTACTTTTAATATAGATAGATTTTTTAGCGCAAATGAACTTGGCTTTGCAAAGCCAAGTGAAAATAGTATTGATAGTGTTAGCAATAGAGATTATATGCTTGAGTTTTGTAGTGTTAGTGCAATTTGTTTTAGCCATCTTTCACGCCTTTGTGAAGAGCTAATTATTTTTAATTCAAATGATTATAAATTCATTGAGCTAAGTGATGATTTTTGCACGGGTTCAAGCATAATGCCACAGAAAAAAAACCCCGATGTATGCGAAAAAATGCGTGGCAAAACAGGTAGAATTTATGGCAATCTAATCTCAATGCTAACTATTATGAAAGGTTTGCCACTAGCTTATAATACCGATATGAGCGAAGATAAAGCAAGTGTTTATGATACTCAAGATACCATAAAAGATAGTCTAATAATAATTACAAAACTAATTGCAAAAATGAAACCAATTAAAGAAAATATGCTAAGAGCAGCTGCTAATGGATATTCAAATGCTACTGATTTGGCTGATTATTTAGCTAAAAAAGGTGTGCCATTTAGAAAAGCTCACGAAATTACGGGAAAATTAGTAAGCTATGCAATCTCAAAAAAACTTAAATTAGATGAATTAAGCTTGGATGAATTAAGGCTTGAGTGTGATTTAATTGAAGATGATATTTATAAAGCAATTGATTTAAAAACTTGCGTTGATTTAAGAAATTCTTATGGTGGGACATCAGAAAACGCAGTAAAAACCCAACTCCTAAATGCTCAAAAAACATTAGAAAATCTAGGAATTTAATTTTAAACTATGTTTAAAGATAGTAAAAGCTATCTTTAAACTTGCAATTTATTATCTTAATAATTAAGCTTTTTATTTATATCTAATCATATTTTAAATTCATAAAACCTAGATTATAACAAATCACAATGCAACTAAAATATCAACCTAAAGGAGCAAAAAGAATTTGTAATTTTATCTTAGTATTAAAGTAATCTAAGTTATATTCTAGTGTTTTATACCCTAAACTACCATCAAAAAGTGGATATATAAGCCAAACTTCACTAACTTTAAAAGCTATTGCATAGGCAAATAATTGATATAAATCAGCTTGGCTAATATCACTTAACTTATTTATGATTTTATACTTTGTATCAGTGATGATTGTTTTATCTTTAAGCTCAATTAAAATATCAGGTCGCATTAAACAACGCTCATTTTGACCATCTTTTATTAAGTGTTTTTTTAATAATTGAGCACTTATTTTTATATTTGGGTTGTGTTTTTTAAGCATAAAAGCTACATAATCTTCAAAAAGTCTATTCATATCAAAAAGCAAAGCATAAGCGTTATTATCCCCCGCAAATGGTGTAAAACTAAAACCATTTAAAAATAACTTACACCATAAAAGTATGTTTTCATAATAACTATAATGCTTATTTTTTACACTAAATTCACATTTTTTAATATCAATTAAACTAATATCATCAAAAGTCTTTAAATATTTTAAAATCTTTTTATTTTGACTTAGTTTTTTTAAATGAAATAATGTAGTTTTTATAGTTTGATTTATCGCATTGTCTATGATATATTCATCATTTTCGGTAAAAAATCGCTCTTTATGAATTAAGTTATGTTTTAAATTCTCATTAAAAAGCAATTTGCCTTTTAAAGTTGTTCTATTTTCAGCTATTTTTATATAATCACTCATAAGCCCTTTATTTAAAAGCACAAAAAGTTCTTCTAAAAACATTTCAACAAAGACTTCAAAAAGTGACATTTTTTCATCTTTTAGCGTTGCTTTAAGCGATTTTTTAAACGGACTTTTTTGTAAAGTTCTTAAAAGTTCTAAAAGTAGCTGCTTGGGATTTAACTCTCTTTCTTTACAATCCTTAAACATCTCATCTTTTAGCTCATAAGCCTTGCTTAAATCTATTCTTGGCATTATCTCATTACTTGGTTTTGAAACCTTAGGATAAATTTCTAAAACCCCACTTTTTGTCTTTATAAGCCCTACATAATTTCTTGCTTTTAGTTTATTTTTGCCGACTATTCTTAAAAACTCTGGGTTATTTTCAGCAAAGCTCATAAGCTCATTTAAAAACTCATCGTTATCAAGTGAGCTTATTATTTCGTGTTCGTGGGCTATTTCAATCTTCATATATTTTCTTAAAATCCGTTTCATTAAAATCATCGCTTAAATAAAACTTATTGGTATTTAAAATATTTTTAGTTTTTATCATACCATTATCATTAAGCACCGATTTTATCTGCGAATAATCATTATAAAAATACTCTTCTAAAAGTGGTAAAATCTTATTTCTAAACACAACTTTAAGCTCATCAATTTTGTTTATACCCATAAAATACGAATGTCCGATAAGCTTTTCATCTCCTATTAAACATTCAATTCTTTCATTCATTTTATTTAATAATTCTTGAAGATTTATCCCATCGCAATTAGAATTTAAAAGAAAACTATTAGGCATCATCTTTTTAAACTCAAACCTACGCCTTAATGCCGTATCAAGGGTAGTGATACTCTTATCAGCTGTATTCATAGTGCCTATTATATAAACATTATTTGGCACACCAAAACTCTCTTTACTATATGGCAACACTACTTCTAGCTCTTCAGTATTTCCTAGTCTTTTACTAGGTTCAATAAGTGTGATAAGCTCTCCAAAAATCTTACTAATATTTCCACGATTTATCTCATCAATAATGATTATATAAGGCTTTAAATCTTCTTTTTGGTTTTTATAATCATCTTTTTTCTCAAACTCAAAAAGCTTTTTATAAAGCATAAAATAATACCTCGCATTACCATGATGAATTTTCTTACTCTCAAACTTTGGCTTTATATCTTTATAGCTTTTTATATTTCCTATTTTAAATTCTTTGTAATCACGCTTAATTATATCAAGTGTTAATCTTTGTCCGCTTTGTGTTGCTCCACCAAGTCTAAAAGAATAACAACACCCATTTTTATCATAATAAACGCTATGAATATTTGCACCCTTTTCTAACTCAAATTCCTTATTTTGGTCTAAAAACTCACTTTTTACATACTCAGCAAAATAATTGATAAGCTTATCAAAATCTAGCTCATTTGGAGTAGAGTAATTTATATAATTTTGCTTAGCTTTATTACATAAAGCCTTAAAAACACCATCATCTATCATATACTTTAGCTCTTCGTTGTCAAAATCAGGTCTAATTCCTTCTACAAATTCTTCATATCCATAGCTTTGATGAAAAGTGATAAATACGATTTGTCCGTTTTCTACATACTCTTTAAACTTTTTTTGCATTGCTTGTCTTGTGTTAATTTCGTTTGTTTGAGTTGAAAAATCTTCGCCCAAAATCTCTAAAGCTATATTTATAGTATCATAAGTCTTACCAACCCCTGGTGCTCCATATAAAATCTGATTTAGTGGGATGTTTTTAATATCATTAGTATTATTTAAATTATTAGTAATATTTGCTTGATTTATTGGAATAAAGTCATCTTTACTAAAACTCTCATAACACTCTAAAAGCTTTATAAAATCATCTGTGATTTGCTCTAAGTCTAACGTATAATAGGTAAAATCAAGCTCAGTTAGTTTACCACTTCGCTCCATTTCATCAACAGCTTTGCACCTTGCGTTTTCAATATCATGTTTTGGAAATCCAAATGCTAAACGATATTTAAAACCTTCTTTTAAAGAGTGAGAATACCCGAAATAAACATAAACACCATATCTAGGACTAACTTTGCTAGTATTTATAAGCCCATCGCTTAAAAGCTCTTTTCTAACAAAAATAATCCAACAAGTATCAGCCAAAGTCCCACTACCACTACCTATACTATATTCATAACTATTTTTAAAGAAATTAAAAAACGGCTTAATATTATTAACACTAAAGCCTTTGGTTGATTTGTTTTTATTTTTAAGACATTTATTTATTTCGCTAATAAAAGCACTTATTCCACTTTGAAATTCTTTTCTTTCATTATCTGTAAAACTTATAGGCATTTTCTTCCCTTTGTTTTTGCTAAATGATAATCAAACAAACTTCACAAGATATTAATCTGCTAGAATATGAAAAAATATTGAAAGGTTGAAAATGACAAAAGAAAAGTTAGAAAAAGAAATTAAAACTGCAGAAGAAAATATTAAAAAAGATTCAAAAAATAATAAAGTTAATTTTATACAAATTATAAAACATATTAAAAACTATGGGCAAATAGCACTCAGTCTAAACTATATATTATTATTTTTATTAGTCTTATGTTCTGCTATAACATACGGTGTTATCTACATATTCACTTTTCAATATCCGCTAGAATTATCATTTGAAAATTTATTGATACTTGGATTTTCCAACATATGTATAATATTATTAACAATAATTTTTATCTACATGTTAATTGAAGCGATTATTGCATTTTCTACAATGACAACAAAAACAGCACCTGATAAAATTCTAAAAATTATAATGATTGCAGTTATTATTTTGATGCAAAGTGTTATATTTTTTGTACTAGCCTATATAAACCATTTTGTACGGCCTATAAACTTGATAATTTTGGCTAGCTTTATAATATTTATTTTATTATCTATACAGTCATTAAAACAAAAAATAAAATATAGCGAAGTTAGAATTATATGGCTAACCATGTCTATTGCTTGCTTTTTATTTTCAAATATAGGTATATATGAAAAAACGGGCTTGGGAGACTATAGTGCTACAATAATAGTTGATAAAAATAACTTTATAAAAGATATTGTAGATATAGAAGATAAAAAAGAGAAATATACAAAAAATTATCATTATAAAGGTGATCATATTGAGCTAAAAGATGTGAAAATATTATCAACTTTAGGAGATATTGCTTATGTAGAATTGTGCAGTGAAAATATGGAAATAGGCAAAACATTAGATGATTGTAGAAAAAGCATAAGAGTTGAATTTATCAAAAAAGACATTCACATAATAAGAAATGGTAAAAAGCAAAATGTTACTAATACAGAAAATGGTAACGATAAAACAAACAACGAAAGCAAAGAACAAAATGAACAAGATTTAGAAAAATCTAAAGAGTATAAAAAAGAAGAAAGCACTACAAAAAATAACTAGAATTTAAAATAGGAATTTCGTTTGTTTACAACTCTTAAAACTTAACTAAACAAACGAAATTAAATTTTTTTTAAATAACTTTATTTTTTACTTTATCAATATTTTTTGTTTAATTTAATCATGCTTACTAAAATCCCTAAATTTGTAACCGAATTAAGCGTTGAATTTACTAACTCCATAGCCATCCTTTATAGTCTAATTATTGGCTAATTTGCCACAACTTTTAAAAAACATTCCATCTATTTTTTCGCACTACTCATATCAAAATCAAAAGTTTGGTTCAAGCTTTTACACCCACTAAACATTCCTGAAAAATCTTCAACATTTTTAGTATTAAAACTAAGCTTTTGATTAAAACTTCTACAATCTACAAACATATTTCTCATAGTTTTTACGTTTTTAGTATCAAACAATATCTTTTTATTTAAACTATAACAATCATAAAACATAGCACTCATATCATGCACATTGCCTGTATCCCAAGTATTAATACCTTCAAAATCCCATCAAAAAACACTATCAAAAAGATAATTCATATCAGTTATAAGACTAGTATCTATCTCATAAAGTTTGATTTTTTGAGTGTTCAAAATTTATTTTAGTTTATCTTTAATATCTGGTTTCAAAAAATAAAATTCTTATTTAAATTCTTTATTATTTTTTTATTTTTATCACTTTTAAGGCTTATATTAATAATAAGTTATTGATTTAAAATAATAAGAATTGATTTGGGATTTTGTTTTTTTCTTTTATTAACTTAAGAAGTAAAAAAGGTGCTAAGGATAGCACCTTTTGTGTTATTACAAATAATCTTTATTGCGTTTTTAAAGGTGCATTGCACCTTTAAAACTATTGTAATAATCTCATTACGTTTTGTTGAACAGCGTTAGCTTGGCTCATTGCATATACACCTGATTGAGCTAGGATTTGGTGTTTACTAAATGTAGCACTCTCAGATGCAAAGTCAACATCTCTAATATTACTTTCAGCTGATTTAACATTTACTTGAGTAACTGAAATATTATTAACAGTTGAAACAAGTTGGTTTTGAACAGAACCAAGGTCTGAACGAATTGCTTCAAGAGCTTTTTGAGCTGATTCAGCAATATTCATCATTGCTTGTGCGCCTTTTAATGTCATTACACCTGCTGCGTAGCCGTTAGTATTGTCCCCATTATCTCCAGCTTGCCATTCTTCATTGTTAAATCCCATAGCGTCAGCTTGAGCTCTACTAATTGTTGCATTAGTTTCTCTTAAACTCACTGTTGCTTCGCTAACATTTTTATCAAATCCTAAAGCTGAATTACTTGTAAAGCCATTAGCGTCTTTAACTTCTACTTGAATATCTCTTCCGTTGTTTGAAACAAGGCTTAATCTTCCCATATTAGTTGAGTTAGTTGTATTTAAGCCTATAATTGAGCTAAGACCTTCGTTATTAGGCTCATTTAGACCTGCTTTAACACCAGCGAAGAATTGTAAATATGAGTGAGCTACCATACCTTGTTGAGCTTCTGCTGTATCCATAGTTTTATCAGCAGCTGCATTTACTACTTCTTCTAATTTTTTAGTTAATTTATCTATAGTTGAATTAGCACCCTCTAGTGTTGTTTGAGTTTTTAAATCTTCAAATAAATTAGTAATTTCTTTAGCAGTAGTTGGATTAGCACCATTTGTGAATGCATTAGCAGCTAAATTTGCAGCGCCTATATTAGCAATATCAAGGTCTTTAAAATCTACATCTTTATTGCCTATAGGTTTAGCACCGGTATTAAATGTTGTAAAAGCACCACCTAACGCAGTAGTTAAACCAGCTTTATCTGCATTAGCAGTTTTAGCTGTAGTTGCTGCTTGTCCATAAGTATCTAATAAACCATCTAAAGTTTGAACATCACCCTTTTGGTCATAAGCAGCTAATTGTCCTCTAGCCTTGCCAACAGCTGTTTCTACAGATGTAGCATAATCATTTAATGCTTTTTTAGCATTAGTGTTTGTAAAAGTAGTTAATCCTGTAGTTTGTGTTTGTACAGCTGTGTTATCAAGAAAATCACCATAAGCTTTGCTAATAGTCTCAAAATCATTTGAATTGCTAATTATATCTTTTAGTTTATCGGCTTGTGCTTTTGCACTAGTTTGATTTACTAAAGTATCATCTGTCATTGCAGCTTTATAAGTATCTATATGACCTAATAAATCGTTCTTAAACTTATCTAAAGCTTTTTGTTCTTCTGTATGGAAAGTATTATAAGCGTTACTTGCTGCTGTAGC
>NZ_JAHCZC010000001.1:0-59584 GCF_018501135.1 Campylobacter sp. 2018MI13
TTTATAAGCTTTTAGCTCATCAATTAGCTTTATGCTAAACTCACAAAATTCTTCTAAATTATTTTTGTCTTTTAATTCTTTTTCTTTATCTTCATTTATCTTTAAAGAATTTGAGTTTTTAAATAATTTTATATCTTGCTTTAGTTTTCTTATGTGATTGTTTTCTTCATTAATAGCGTATTCTTTTAGCTTTGGATTGGCTTCTATTTTTTCTTTTTTATTTTTTAATTCTTCTTTTGCTTGATTTAAGTTTTTAAAATACTCGCTTTCATCTTCAATATATTGCTCTTTTACTAAAATTTCTCCATCTTTATCTTTATCAAAAAATATTCTATTATTAATCATTTTTGAAATAGTGTTTATATTTTTTTCGCCAAATTCATTAATATCTTCTTCTAATATTTTGTCTTTTTTAACAATCTCGCTTAAGACATAAACCCCATCTTTATTCTCATCAAAATAACAAACATCAATTAAAGTATTCATTAATTCATCACTATTTAACACCCCATTATTATCGCTATCACTTTCAAGATATTTTAAATCAAAAGCAATCTCACTAAACCAACCTGCTACATAATTAGCAGCGTCGCCTTTTAAAATAGTTTTTCCATTTTCTTCTAAAAAATCATTTTTATTAAAAAAGCTTTTTAAATCTTTTAAAGTATCTTTATCTAAGCTAATCCCTACGCTTTTATTATCAAGGCTAAAAAATACATTTAATTCTTTATCACTTGTTTTATATTCAAAATTATTTGTTTTTATATCTTGTCTTATTTGGCTTAGATTAATAGTGCTATTTACATTTTTTATTTTATGTAGGCTAGAATTTAAAAACCCACCCATATCACAAATATTTAAATCCATATTTAACTCTCCTTTAACTAAACTTATATCGGTTAATTTTATTTTTCTTTAAGAGTTTTTAGTAATAATTTACTAAATTTTAAAAAAAGGAGAGATTATGAAGAAATTATTTTCATCTGTTATTTTATTGTTAGCTTTAAGCTCAGTTGTATATGCTGCAGGACACGAATATAAAAAACCAGTAAATCACTGCACGATTACTTGGTATGGCAAATTATATTGCAGCCCACATATCAATGATTAATCAAAAGAATTACGAATTTATTCGTAATTCATATATAAGTTTTACTGCATTTATAAAATACAAAATTATTAAAAATTAAAAGAATTTAAATCTACTTATTTTTTATAAATATACCTAAACCACAAATTAGCATAATCAATCAAAGCACTTCTTTTATTTTTTGCAAAAAACTCATCATATTCATTGATTTTTACATATACGCTTTTAATGAATTCTCCATTATCAACGCCGCCACCAACTCCTACAATATCATCATCACTAACCCTAGCAAAAAATAAATGTTGAGTATTTACCCCACTACCAAATCCTGTATAAAATTTATTAATATAAACTAATTTTTTAGGCTTAAATCCTAATTCTTCTATACATTCATCTAAGGCGATTTCTTCTAAGCTTTTGTTTTTATCAATTATCCCACTACATAATTCAACCGAAAATCCACTCTCATAATCTTTACAATTTTCGTAATAATATAAAGGTGCTCTAAATTGTTTTACAAATATAAAACTATCCTTGCTCTCGTGATATAACATAATACT
The DNA here is from genome assembly GCF_018501135.1 of Campylobacter sp. 2018MI13. Lineage (NCBI taxonomy): Bacteria > Pseudomonadati > Campylobacterota > Epsilonproteobacteria > Campylobacterales > Campylobacteraceae > Campylobacter > Campylobacter sp. 2018MI13. The sequence continues at coordinate 1,651 of NZ_JAHCZC010000001.1, forward strand.
AACAGAATCAAAAGACTTTATAAAATCCCAATCTACATTATGCTCGTTTATAACAAAACTAGCTCTTAAAGGTTTTATAAAATCTGATTTTTTAAACTCAACTATTTTAAAATCACTTATATCAATTTTCATTCAAGCTCCTTTAAAACCTTAAGCCCTATTTCATCAAATTGTTTATTTTTATAATGATTTTGCATTAGATTATCAATACTTGCAGCAAAAATCATATAAATATATGACAAATCTTGAGTATTTAATGCTTTATAAAAATACTCATCATCAAGCCCACTAGCTATAATATCTATAGCTTCTTCGTAATTATTAAACTCATAGCCTAATAGTTCTAAAAATCTTTTAGCATTTGAATTAACCACAAAAATAGGCTTTTTTAAAAGAAAATTACTAAGCATTAAAGCCGTATCAAAACCAATGCCTTTAATATCCATAATCCAATCAAAACTAGCATTATTAATAAAGTCATCAAAACTGCTAAAATCATTCACAATTGCCTTTGCTAAATCGCTAATTTTTTTTGCTTTTGTATTATAAAATCCACTTGCTTTTATTAACTCGGCTAGTTCTTTTACATCAATTAAAGCAAGTTTGTTTATAGAATTTGAAATAGGAATTTCAACATTTTTTAATGCTTTTTGAGTGTTTTGCCACTTGGTATTTTGACCTATTAAAAGAGCTAAAAATTTTGAAAAATCATCATAATTTTGCCATTCATAAGAACCTTGTAAATTATGTTTTAATAACGCTTTAAAAATACTAGCTCCATTAATCATTCAAATCCTTTTTTAGTTCATAAAATTGTTTAGCGATACGACCATTTTTTGTGCCTTTTAAATTTGCAAATTCTAAAGCCTTAGCCTTTATCTCATCACTAAATTCATCTTTAAATAATGATTTTACAATGCTTAAATACTGCTCTTGGCTCATTGAATAAAAATTAAGCCATATTCCAAATCTTTCTTTTAAAGCAAATCTATCATCGCTTTCATCTTTAAAATCAGCGTCTTGATAATTTGTATTGCTTGATTTTAAAAGATTTTTATAATTTGAGCTTAAAATAAACATTATATTATCACTTAATTTCTCGCATCCACCATCTAAAATCGGCTTTAATGCCTTAAAACTATCATCATTTATACTAAAGCTTATATCATCTAAAAATATTACGAATTTGTATTCTAATTCGCTTAAATCATCAATAATATATCTTAAATGCGATAAATCTTCTTTAAAAACCTCAACTATTCTTAAATCACTTTTAATAAATTCATTAAAAATAGCCTTGATTAAACTAGATTTGCCACAACCTTTTGCACCGGCTAATAAACAATGCTGATAGGCTTTGTTTTGTAAAAAATTATTCATATTATTTTTTAAGATATTAAATTCTTTATCCAAAAACAAAAGGTCTTTAAAATCAACCAAATCAAGGTTTTTAATAGGCTTAAAGCTACTAGTTCTTGCTCTATAACTAGCAGCTTTAAATTCTTTAAACAATGCTATCAAAACTAACTTCTTTTAAATCAGCCACACAAGCAATGTGCTTATAAATGCTATAAACTAATGCTAAGCGATTGTTTTTAATCTCTAAATCATCAACATTTATCATAACATTATCAAAAAACTCATCAATGATAGGTTTAAGTGCAAAAATCTTACCTAAATTATCACTCACATCATCACTAAAACTAATATCTTTATAAGCTTTATATAATTTAATCTCATATTCATTACTTAATTTGCTTTCATCACAATATAAATCTTTACTATCTTTTATGATATTTGCAAGTCTTTTAAATGTTGAGATTTTGCTCTCATAATCTTTATCTTTTGCTAGATTTATAAGTGCTTTTATATTCTCATCAATTACTACTAAATCATTATTATTCACATTTAAAACTGCTTTTATAAAAGATGAATTTACGCTATATAAAGCATTAAATCTATCTGTAATAAAATTAAGCAATTTAACTTTATCATAATCTTTATAAAGACCTTTAAACTCGTTTAATAAATCTAATAAATTAAATTTAACGCCTAAATCAATTAGAATTTTAATAATACTTAAAGCTGCTCTTCTTAATGCGTAAGGGTCTTTATTACCACTTGGAAGCTTGTTTATACTAAATAAAGCCATTAAAGTATCAAGTCTAGTTGCTAAGATTACAATTTTACTTAATTTTGTGCTTGGGATAACATCATATAAATATTGCTCTTTAATAGCAGTGCAAACTTCACTAGAATACCCCATATTAGCAGCATAATATGAGCCTACAATTCCTTGTAATTCAGGGAATTCGCCTACCATTTGTGTCCTTAAATCAGCCTTGCTAAGTAAGATTGCATCTTTTATATTTTTTGTATTTTCATAAGCAAATAATTTTGCTAATCTTAAGGCAATTTCTTCTTCTCTTTGTTCTTTTTGTGCTATTGTGCCTAATTCTTGCATATAAATTGTATTGTTTAATAATTCAGGTTGTAAGCCAAGTTTTAAGTCATTTTCCCAGAAAAACAACGCATCGCTAAGCCTTGCTCTTAACACCTTTTCATTACCTTTTTTTATAGTTTCTAAATCAGGATTGAATGAATTTGTAATTGTTATAAAATTATTGCTTAAAGAATTATCCTTATATACTGCAAAATAGCGTTGATTTTCTTTCATTGAAGTAATTATTACTTCAGGTGCAACTTGTAAAAATTCTTTATCAAAACTACCTAAAAGCGCTGATGGATATTCAGTAATTGCTACAACTTCTGCTAATAATTCTTCATCAATTTCAGCTTTTAAATTCCATAATTTTTCAATATTTCTTATCTCACTTAAAATGATTTCTAATCTATCTTTAGGATTTAATATAACTTTGCCTTCTTTTAAAGTCTTAAAATACTCATCTTGGGTATTAAAAGAGATTTTATCCATACTAATATTTCTATGAACGAAAGTGCTTTTACTTGAATTTATATTAAACAAACTTGCATTAATTAATTCATCATCCATCATAACGCATAGTCCAGTAATTGGGCGAATAAAACTAAAAGTATTTGCACCCCAACGCATACTTTTACCAAAATTAAGACTTGTAATAAAGCTTTCTAAAATATCATTTATTAATTCGCTAAATAATTTACCTTTTTCTATTTTTTCTACATATAAACAAACTTTTCCTTTAATTTCTTTAAAGCTAAGTTCGTTTTCACTAATATCTGCTTTTGCTAAAAAGCTCTCACCAGCTTTACTTAATTTCCCATCTTTATAGGCTACTTCTTTAGGAGCTCCGATTAATTCTATAACGCTATCGTTTGCTCTTTCGTTTGCTTTAAATGTAAAAACAAATCTTCTAGGAGTATATAAAAACTCTAAATTACTAAATTCAATATTATTTGCTTTTAAAACTACTTCTAATTTATCTTTTATATTTGGTTCTTCTTTTAAAAAAGGAATTGCAGGTAATTCTTCTGTAGTTATTTCTATTAAAAACTTTCTCATTTTATCTCCTTAAATGTAAAACCTTGCTCTTTAAGAATTTTTCCAACTTCTTCTTGATGAGCTTTGCCTTTAGTCTCAAGTGTGATTGTAATATTTGCATCACCAAAATCAGTGCCTAATCTATCATAATCAACTTTTATTATGTTTGCTTGTGCGTCTTTTAAAGCCTTAGTTAAATCAAGTAATGCCCCTGCTTTATCAATTAAAGTTACGCATATTTGCATTTTTCTATAACTTTTAATAAGACCTTTTTCAATAATATTATTTAGCATTGTAATATCTATATTTCCACCACTTAAAATACAAACTACATTGCCACTTAGATTAGGAATTTTGCCGTGCATTACAGCAGCTACACTTGCTGCTCCTGCACCTTCAACTACTTGTTTATGTTGCTCTAATAAAAATAAAACCGCATTAGCTATTTCTTCATCGCTAACCATAACCATATCATCTACATTGTTTTTAATTATATTAAAGCTATCTTCATTAACATCTCTTACAGCTATACCATCAGCTATTGTTTTTACTTTATTTGAGTTTATGATTTTACCTTCATTAAAGCTATTTAGCATGGCACTAGCGCCCTTGCTTTGCACTCCTATTACTTTAATATTTGGATTAATTTGTTTTGCTGCACTAACAATACCGCTAATTAAACCGCCACCGCCTACTGGAACGATGATATAAGAAATATTGTTTAATTCTTCAATTAGTTCTAAAAATATAGTCCCTTGTCCTGCCATTACAAACGGGTCAGCAAATGGGTGAATAAAGGTTAGATTTTTAGTCTTTTCTAACTCTTTTGCGTAAGCATAAGCTTCATCAAAATTATCGCCTTTAAGTATTACATTAGCACCTAAATTAGCTGTGCTGCTTACTTTATTTACTGGTGTTGATTCTGGCATTACGATATGAGCTGTTATACCAAACTTTGAAGCAGAAAAAGCTACTCCTTGAGCGTGATTTCCTGCACTTGCTGCAACTACTCCTAGTTTTTTTTGCTCTTCATTTAAACTTGCAATCTTATTATAAGCGCCCCTTATCTTATAAGCTCCAATTGTTTGAAGATTTTCACATTTTAAATATATATTATATTTATCATTTGATAAAAATCTTGAATAATTAAAAGGCGTTTTAATTGCCACATCATATACTTTTTCTTTAGCCGCATATATTTTGCTAAGCTCTATCATCTTTCTTCCTTTCTAGGTAAAATCCACACTCTAAATGCTCTGAATTTATAAATTGGTCAAACAAAACAAATCTTTTTAACTCGTGAGTTTTGCATAATTTTTCTAAATCTATTTTAGCCGTTAATGGATTGCACGAAATATAAATTATATTATCATAGTTTTTTACTAAATTAACACATTCGCCTAAGCCACATCTTGGAGGGTCTATTAAAATATGTGAAAAACAAAAATCATCTAAATTTAAATCTTTTAGCCTATTAAAAGCTCTTACCTTATTAAAAGCGTCTTTTACTTCGCTATCTTTTAGCCTTGCTGTAAAAATATTATTTACATTATTTAATTTGCAATTTTTATTTAAAAATGTCACATTTTTTTTACTAAGTTCTGTTGCAAAAACTTTTTTAAAAAATGGTGCAAGTGCTAAGGTAAAATTACCATATCCACAATAAAGCTCTAATAAATCATCGCATTTTTTATCTTTAAGACAAGATTTTGCAAACTCAAGCATATTTTCATTCATACTTAAGCTAGGTTGGATAAAACACTCATCATTAAACTCATACTTAATACCATTGCTAAAATGCTCTAAAATATCGCTTGGATATGATATTCTTTGTTTTCTTGATTGCATTATTAAATTAAGCTTTAAATTAGTTAATTTACTTAATTTTTCGTAATAATTTTCTATTTTAAATTCTTTTATGTCTTTATGATATAAAAGCAAAACATTTAAAGTATAAAAGCTCTTAAAAAATCTAATCTCAAATAATTTATCTTTTAAAGCTTCATCTAAAGCCTTAAGTAATTTAGGCATAAATTCTCTTATCTCATCACATATAAAAGAAGTATCAAAATCAGTTATTTTTACCTTATCTTTAAACATAGCATAAGATATTTCGCCGTTATTTTTGTATAAAGCAAAATTAACCCTAGTTCTTAAGCCATCTTTATAAATCTTCTCGCAAGGAATTTGAAATTCCTTGCAAACTAAGTCAAATTTATTCAACTTTTTTTCCTATTAAGCGAAGTGCTAAGCTCATCATAACAACACCTAAAATAATTGTTAAATACACATTTAAGCCAAGACTTACAGGAATATATCCAAAAATTACGCTAATAGCACATACTAAAAGAGCATAAGGCATTTGAGTTTTAACATGCGCACTTAATTCACATTTTGCACTCATTGCACTTAAAATTACGGTATCAGCTATCGGAGAACAATGGTTTCCAAAAATAGCACCTGTTAAAACACAAGAAATATTTATAACCATATATTCATGAAGCTCATTTCCACTCATACCTGCTTCAAGACCAACTGCGTGTGCGAGTGGGATTGCTAAAGGCATTAAAATACCCATAGTTCCATAACTTGTGCCTATTGCAAAACTCATAGCCGAGCCGATTAAGAAAATTAAACTAGGAAGTAATACATGCGGAGTTGAACCTGATAGTAATTGCACTATGTATTTATGAGTGCCTAATTCTTTTACAATTGCAGCTAAACTCCAAGCAAAAAGTAGCATTGCAATTGTAAATATCATACTCTTCCAGCCATGTAGCCAAGTCTCTACTGCTTCTTTGTGATTGATTTTTTTGCGAACTAGACCTAATATAACTGCTACAACACTAGCAAATAATGCAGCTTGAAATAATGCCAAGCTTGAGTTTGCTTCACCTAAAGTAGTTCTTATCGCATAAAAACTTAAATAATTTTCTTCAATCTTGCTTAAAATGTCTGCTTTATCAGGGTCATCTATAATTGCATTTAAACCACTAAAATAAAAACTTGCTAAAGCTGTAATAATAAGAGTTAAAATAGGAATTAAAGCATCACTAATTTTATGCTCTACTCCATCATTTGGTTTTAATTCACGCTCAAGTTCAGCTCCAACATCAAGTGCAGCTTCACTTACTATTCCTGCACGAGCATTTTTTTCAGCTATATACATTGAGCCAAATTCTCTTTGCTGAATAGCTGTTAAAACAACGAAAATTAGCATAAAGATATTATAAAATCTATAAGGAATTGTTTGCATAAATACTCCAAAAGCATTTACATCGCTAATTCCTACTAAAGAATAAGCAGTTTTAATAAGTCCAACTTCAATACCTATCCAAGTAGAAATTATCGCAATTCCTGCAACAGGTGCAGCGGTGCTATCAAGTATGAAGCTTAATTTTTCACGAGAGATTTTAAACTTATCAGCAATTGGTCTCATAATAGGACCAACGGTTAAACTATTTGCATAATCATCAAAGAAAATACAAAGCCCTATAAGCCAAGTGCTAACTTGAGCTGAAACAGGACCTTTTACAAAACGAGTAAGCGCAAGTGCAACTGCGTTTATTCCACCCATTTTAGTAATTAATGCAACCACACCACCTATACAAAATACTTGCAAGATTACTCCTGCATCATCGCTATCTATCATAGCATCTAGCAAATGTTTTACTATATTTGAAAATGACGCTAAAAATAAATTTACCCAATCCATAAAAGATGGATTATTATAAGTAAATGTATAAGTATCATTTACAATATTTGCTGTGTAAAAATTAGCAAAAGCTAGAAGAAAAGTCCCCGTAAAAACACCTATAAATAAAGATAAAATTACTTCACGAGTAATAAAAGCTAAAATAATAGCCATTAAAGGCGGTAAAAGTGTTAAAACGCCATACAATTGCATATTGCTAACGCTTGTATCAGCTGCGTTTGCAAATATACTAAAAAACATTAAAAACAAAAATCTCATTTTAAATTCCTATTTTAAATTCTACATTCTTTTTGATACTAAACAAGCCGTAATAAAGGCAACAAATGCTACTAAAACTATATAAGCTCCACCACCGATTTGATATAAAAATGGTGGATTTTCACCAATTGCAACTTTGTTTAAAAACGGCAATAATATAGGAGTTATAAATCCTGCTATTGCGTAAGCTAGGTTGTAGCTAAAGCTAATTCCACTATAACGAATTTTTGCAGGGAAAATCTCAACCATAATTAAAGGCGTAAAGTTCATAAGTCCTGCACTAAGAGTTGCTAATAAATAAAAACTCACAAGTAAATTAATATCCTTGCCTATATACAACTCATAAAAATACATCGCACCAAAAACACCCCAAAGAATGGCAAAAATCTTATAAATCCTACTAATTCCAAATTTATCACTTAAAAATCCTGTTAAAACACAACCAATCATCATAGCAAGTATTCCATACATTTGAAGAAGGGTATTATCAACAGGGTCTAATTTCATAACAGCTTTTACGAAATTTGGAGCAATTAATAAAAATACAACCACACAAGCAGTTAAAACCCAAGTAACTAAAATAGAAATAAATATCCCAAATCTATGATTTTCTATAACATCTTTTATAGGAAGTTTTACTAAAGAATCGCTTTCTTTCATCTTTTTAAATACAGGAGTTTCATTTAAATATCGTCTAAGATATAAAGAGATTATTCCAAAAATACCACCTAAAGCAAATGGAATTCTCCAACCCCAATCCTTTAGCTCTTCGGTCGTAAAATTAAGCTGCATAATAAGTGCAACCAAACAACCAAGTAAAATTCCACCAACAACGCTTGAAGTTAATAAGCCTATAAATAGACCTTTTTTGTTATCTTCACTATGTTCTCTTACAAATACCCAAGCACCAGGTAGCTCTCCACCTATTGCCATACCTTGAAAAATACGAACAAATAAAAGTGCAATAGGGGCTGCATATCCAATTGTCTCATAAGTTGGAATAATAGCAAGTGCAAAAGTAGGAATTACCATAAGTAAAATACTTAGCATAAACATATTTTTTCTACCAAATTTATCTCCAAAATGTGCCATCACAACGCCGCCTAAAGGACGAGCTAGATAAGCTGCTGCAAATGCTCCATAAGTATTTAGCTCTTGCCAAAACGGACTAAGCGTATTTGGGAAAAAATGATGTGCAAAATAAGATGAAAAAAATACAAATATAATAAAGTCATAAAACTCAAGAGTTCCACCAAGTGAGCTTAAGGCTAGAGTTTTTACTTCTTCTTTGTTTAATTTTTTTGTCATATATCTCCTTTTTCGTAATTTAATTTATCTCTATTAATAGCCAATTCTTCATAAGCTTCGCTAATAAATTTATTTATTTGATAATCAAATGATGAAGTATGAGATAAACCTACAATTACTTGAACTTTAGCACCTTTTACTCCAAAACGATTTTTCATAGCTTCTTGCCTAACTTCATCTATATAACTCTTAACTACAACCTCATCTTCATTAATAATAAAAACTAAAAACTCATTTCCACTCCAACGAGATATGTATTTTTCATAGTTTTCACTATTTTTTCTTAATATATATGCAAATTCTTTTAAGACTTCGTTGCCTAATTCTGTTGTGTATTCTTCGTTAATTTTTCTTAAGTTATTAATCTCTATTACTATTACACTAGCTTGAGTAATTACATCTTCATCAGCATTATGCTCAAGTTTTGCATTCATAATTTCTAAGAAAGAATATTTATGATAAGTTTCAGTTAAGGTGTCAAAACTAGTAAGTCTTTTTAAATGGCTCTTTCTGTTTTCATCATTAACAAATCTAATAACCTGACCTAATTCCATAATAATTTGGGTAAAAAATATAGCACTAACTACGCAAATTATATTGATAATATATATAAATACTTGTCCTGGCTCTTGATACGCCTTGTCGCAATAGAAAAATAAAAATAAATATAACAAGAAATAAACAAAAGGAAATATAAAAATTAAAGCAGAATATTTTCTTAAATTAAGATAATAATAAGATGTAAGCATAATTAGATATAAATCAAATCCATATCCCCAACCAATACTTAAAGAAAAATAAGTAGCTGTAAAAATTGATTCTAATTGAAATAAATACCAAGCATAATGCCTAACGCTTATAAAATTTACTCTTATAATTTTTTTAAACAATGATGATTTAAAAGATTTTTTACCATTTAAAATCTTTCTATATCTATTATAAAAATAATTTTTTTCTCCAAAACTCTTATAAAGTTTTCTACCAACAAACAATAAGAATAAAAAAGCTAAATAATATAAAGATGTTGCAAAAATTTCATAAGAAGTAATTATAAAACCATTGTAATAAAAAATCAAACCAGTAAAAAATCTAGCAAAAAATAAAAATAGACTATTTACTAATATCAAAACTTCATATTTAACCACTTTAAACCTTTTAATTTATATCGTCATATCCACTTTTATACAATATATACTCACGACCCATTGTTTTTGTTTCATATTTTAATTTTACGGTTTCATTTATTTTTTCTAATAAAACTTTAGGTCTTTTTTGAGTATCTATATGCTTGTGGTATTTTGCAACAATTTTTAAATAAATATCAAAATTATCTTTTTTCTTTCTAATCATCTTATCAAAATCTTTGCTTATTGATTCAAGTAAGAAATAAAACTTAGAGCTTTCTTCTTCTAAAATTAATACAAAAGTATTTAAATCCCATTTAATTATAATTTCATCATTAGGATAATAAACTCTTAAAAGACTTAAGAATTCATTCATTACTTTATTTTGGTAGTAGTAATCTATCTTAAAATATGAATCTTGGTCTTTTTGAACAAAAGCTATCTCAAATATACAAACATTAAGATTATTGTATTGATTTTGTTGTCTTTGTAAAAGCAATTGTGTGAAATCTTTTTTATCAATTAGATTGAATTTAGTATGTATTTTTTTAGTTATTTTTATATGACTTTTATTTACAGATAATTTTTCTATATCTTCTATTGATTTTAGACCTACTACATGGTTGCTAAATACTATGCTAGAAAAAACTACAAAAACAGAAATTATAAATAATAAATTAGAAAAAAAACTCTCCTTATAATAAGGATGCCAAAAATAATAATCAATTAAAAATAAAGATATAAATATAGTTAATAGCACTAAATAAGTAATATTTGCTATCAATAATCTTTTTTTAGAATCATTTATAAACATTATATAAATCAAAGTGGCTAGCAAAATAATATATAAATGAGCCCCGCCTGCCATAGAATATAAATATATATTACAACAAATAGCAATGATTATACATGCCCCACCACCCATAAAGCTAAACCAGTCAAGATACCTTGCTACTGATTTTTTCTTTCTATTTAAAAGTAAGGCATAAAATAAACAAGCACAAACAATATACAAACTTGATATAAAAAATTCTTTAGCAAAAAGCATAGTAATACCTAAAAAACCAAATGTAATAATTATGGTTAATATTAAAATTACATAAATTCTTTTTAAGGTAATATTATGATTTCTTATATCTTCATAGGTATCATAAAGCTCTTGTATAAATTCTACTCTTTGACTATCGTATTCTCGCATTATGCCTCGTCATAACTATAATCATCGTCATCATACATATCTTCATCATATATGTTATATTCATCAAGACTGCTTAATTCATCATCAAAATCTTGCTCAAATTCGTCATCAAACTCATCTAACTCATCGTCAAATTCGTCTAATTCATCATCAAAGTCATCATATTCACTAAAGCCATCTAACTCGTCATCTTCGTAATCTAAAAACTCATCATCATCGTAAGCCATATAATTTTCCTTAATAAAATTAAAAATGCTAATATACCATTTTATTTATATTATTTGTTAAAATCTAAGCAAAAATAAAGGAAAAAAATGCAACTTACACACATAAACGAGCAAAATAATCCTACTATGGTTGATGTTAGTGATAAACAAATTACTAAAAGAAGAGCTTTAGCAAGTGGCAAAATCACAATGAACGAAGAGGCTTTTAAAGCAGTTTTAAACGGAAATGCTAAAAAAGGAGCGGTAATAAATACAGCTATTGTTGCAGCTGTTATGGGAGCTAAGCAAACATCAAATTTAATTCCAATGTGCCATCCACTACCAATTAGTAAAGTTGAAGTAGATATTGAGCCAATTGAGAATGAATTTGCTTTTAGACTAAATGCAGTGGTAATCACCGAAGGAAAAACAGGTGTAGAAATGGAAGCATTAAATGCTGTTAGTGTAGGCTTATTAACGATTTATGATATGGTTAAAGCAATTGATAAAACAATGGTTATTGATGATATAAAATTATTAGAAAAAGACGGAGGCAAAAGTGGTCAATTTAGAAGAAATTAAAGCTGATTTAAAGATAGAATATCCTTGCAACTGGAGCTATAAAGTAATACTTGATAAAGATGATGATATAAATGAATTAGTAAAAAAGCTAGATATTAAAAATGCAAAAATTGAAAGTTCAAAATCTACAAGTAATTACAAAAGCTATAACCTAAGCCTAGAAGTGCCAAATGAAGCTTATAGATTAGAATTATTTTCTACTCTTAAAAAACATTCTAAATTTGTTTTATAAGGAAAAACTATGAAAAATATATTATTTAATGAAATACAAGAAAAAGCAAAAAAAGAATTTATTAATTCAAACGATGATGGATTAATAGCTAGATTATATACCAAGTATTGTGAAGAGCTAGAGAATTTAGAAGCACTTACAAATGAGAATAAAAATATAGTTTTAAAAGCCCTTTTAAGAGCAAAAATGTCTATAAAAGAGCAAGAGATTTATACTCTTACAAATGAGCTTGAGATGATTAGAAAAGAGATAAAGTCAAAAGAATTAGAGCTTTATAATATTACAAAATCAAGTTTTAATGAGCTAAGTAAGGTAGTTCAAAATGATATTCAAAAAGAATACCTTGAAGAACTTATGTTAAATGAAGCAAACTCATTACAAATTCTTTACGAAACTTCTCAAAATGCTTTTATAAATGTTCTTGAAACAAATGCGATGATAGAAGAAAGATGCTTTTTAATAAGTAATTTTATGCTAATTAACGCACTTGAATATGCTAAGTTTAATAAGGATAAAATAATTAATGCAGCTGAACTTATCTTAAAAGCAGCACTTGAACTAGCAAATGAATGGCAAAGCTATGCCGAAGAGCTTTTGACTGGAGTATTAAATGGACTTTTAGAAGGTATATTTGCTATCTTAGAAAGGCTTAAAAAGGATTTAGAAGTTAGCTTAAGTGATAATGAACTTGATAATATGAAACTATCTCTTCTAAGTCTTGAGCGTGATTTTATAGCTATGATTAAGACAAATCTAAATAACGATGCTTCAGGTAAGGCACTTGAAAATATTTTAAATAATAAACTTGATAATAATTTTGCTAAATTTGCAAGATTAGTAAGAGAAAACAAGCAACTACTAAATATAAAATTAATCAAATTTCAAAATAGCGAGCTAAACGAAAAAATCAAAAAAGAATTAAATACTTTAGAAAAAGCTTATAATGAATTTGATGTAAAAAAATTAGCTTCAAATATTTTCACAAAATTTAAGAAGAACTAAAAAAAGAATTTGAAACTCTCGTTTCAAATTCTAAAAATTATTTAACTTTTATATTACTAAAAATTGCTGGAGTATAATTTACACCCATATTAAATACTTTTTCATCAACCTTTTTAGCATATTCATTTTTTCTATCTTGGTCAATTTTTTTGTATTCAACACCATCTTGATAATATTTTCTTAATATTGCGATTTTTTCTTCATCAGTTTTAGCTGTTTTGATTTCATCAAAAATATTAAGCGATTTATCTAAAGCATTCTCGTGCATTGGAAGTGGAGTTAAAACAAATTTAATATTAGTTTTTTTCAAATCTTCTTCTATATTTTTTAAATGTTCTCTACAATAAGGACAATCAGGGTCGCTAAATACTACCATTGCAGTATTGCTATTTTGCTTTCCTAGATTAATAATCATATCAGGATTTTCTTTAACAAAATCTGTTAATAATAAGCTTAATTTCTCTTGTTTTTCTTTTTCTTTTTTAGCCATAAAACTAGCTTTTAAATCTATACTTTCTTTCATATTAAGCATAGTTGGTGTTCCATAAACTCCATCACTAAAGAAAACATCAGAGCCAACTACAACTCCATCTTTTAATAAATTAAACTCTACCATTTCAAATTTTGAATCAGGAACTTTATCAACTTTTACTAATTCTACTTGAATATTTTCTGGTGTAATTGTTTTTACAAATTCTATAACTTTATCACTAATTTTACTAGCACTTAAAGCGCTTACAACCGACATTGCTAATATTATTTTTTTCATACTAATCTCCTTAAAAAAATAAAAGTTTAATTTTGCATTAAATAGCGTTTATTGTCAATATTTTTTACACCCTTTAAAGTGTCTAAATACTCAAGTAAAGCAATGGCATATTTTCTACTTAAGTCATATTCATTTTTAAGTTCTTGCACTCCTACACCTATTTTTAAAATAGGGCTTATGTTTTTTACAAATTCTTCAAGTGCTTGTGTGCTAATAAAATAATTATGAGCTAGTCTTTTTACCTTATTTTGAGAACATAATTTCTTCATAATATCATCGCCACTTTTTCTATCTAAATTAAGCTCATCATAGATATTATAAGGAGCTTTTGGGGTTAGGCAATTTAATTCATCATATATTTTTTCTTCATTATTTTCTAATAATTTTTCTAATTTTTCGCCTTTTTTATAAAAAAGACCATTATTAAATTCTAAAAAATCTAAATCTTTTAAAGCCAAATCACACAAAAACTCATCAATTCCTAATGATTTTTCTAAGCTTTTTGCACTTTGTAATGAATAAGGGTTTTTAGTAAAAAGCTCTTTTATATTGTTTTTTGTATCTTCTAGGGCTTTTTTTGCATATACACAAGCACCATTTAAATCTACTATCTCGCCTACTTCTTGAGCGTATTCTAAGGCTTTTTGCGTGCTTAGATTAAATCTTTGCGGCGCACAAAAAAGCCCAAAACCTGAACTATGATTTTGATTTAATAAAGCAAAAGCACTTTTAAAATCTTTTTGCTCTAAAGCATTTAATAATTCAATCATTTTTGATTTTTTAAGTGGCTCTGTAAGTGGATTTAACACCACTCCACCAGCAACAGCACGAGCATTTTTTAAGATTATAAAAGGCTCATTAAAACTTAGAGCAATTGGTTTTTTTAATACAAATTTTGCAAATCTATCGTATTGTAAAAATTTCGCTTCAATTTGCTTATTAGCAGCACAAAACAATACATTTTCATCATGCTTTAATTCACCTTCTAAAGTAGTATAAATCTCATTTGCACTTCTTAAATAACCCTTAGAATAAATGATATTTCCTACTTTTAAATTCCCTTTAAAGACAAAAGCAACCCTAGCAGGTGCTACTACGCTTTCTACATTTTTATGCTGAACTTCAATTGATTTTATTTGAATATTTTCTAATTCATCGCTTAAATAAGTTTTGCATTCTAATTTGCCACTTTTTAAAATACCCGTTGCTACAAGACCAATGCCTTTTACATTAAATACTCTATCAACATTGATTTTTAAAGCAAAATCTTCATAATTTGGAACTTTTAAACTCAATAAATATTTTTTAAGCTCATCTATGCCTAATTTATTTTTAGCACTTACTAAAAATACTCTAATAGGCGTAAAATCAAGTTGCTTTAAAATCTCTTGCTTTTTAGCATCAATATCTTGGCATAAATCAATTTTATTTAAAACTAAAATTATATTCTTTACACCCATAATTTTTAAGATAAAAATATGCTCTAAGGTCTGTGCTTTTAGCCCTTCGTTAATATCTACAACAAGCATTGCGTATTCACTTTGAATACCACCTATCATTGTCTTAACCAAGCTTTCATGACCTGGCACATCAACAAATGAGATATGCTCTAAGTGTGAAAAGCTCAAATCAATAGTAATCCCACGCTTTTGCTCTTCAGGTGTATTATCTCCATCAAAGTCATTTAAAGCTTTAATTAATGAAGTTTTGCCGTGGTCAATATGACCTGCGGTTGAAATTATTAACATTTATAAAGTCCTTCCTTTCTCCATAGTGCGAAATTTTTTTCATATCCTATGCCGTAATCTTCGTAAAATTTAGGGCAATTAATAGCCATTTCTTGAGTTTTGTTTGGCTCATCGTGTGGATAAATATAGTATTTTTCTTTATCAGGATGATTATTGTCTAAATATGTCGGTATTTGTAAGGCTTCATTGCTATTTACAAATTCTAAGGCTTTATTGATTGCTTTATAAGATGAATTTGATTTTTTAGAATTAGCTAGAAAAACTACGCATTGAGAAAGCGTAATTCTTGCTTCAGGTAAGCCAATGTCCTTACATATTTGCAAACACGAATTAGCTATTACTAAAGCATTTGGATTTGCATTACCTACATCTTCACTAGCAAATATACAAAGCCTTCTAGCAATGTATAAAATATCAATACCTGCATTTATCATTCTAGCAAGATATAAGATTGCTGCATTTACTTCACTTGCTCTTAAGCTTTTAATAAGGGCTGAAGTTAGTAAAAACTCATCTTCTTTATTACTAATATAATTTGGTCTTAGTGCTTTTAACTTTTCTAGGCTGATATTTTTAAAAACATTTGCGTATCTTAAAAGATTTAGCATTGCTCTTGCATCGTTTGAGCTTGATTTGATTAAATAATCTTTTATTTCTGTGCTTAAATTAGGTTGAGCTTGTTCTAAAATCTCTTTTAATTCATCATAACTTAATGGCATAAACTCAAAAAACAATAACCTAGAGCATAAAGCCTTATTTAGTGAATACAAAGGATTATGAGTGCTTGCAGCTAAAAAATAAAAATTATTTTCTTCTAAAGGTTTTAATAACACATCTTGAACGCCTTTATTTAAGCGATGAATTTCATCAATAAATACAACAGGCTTAAAAAGGCTATCTTTTTTAATAACTTTTCTAAGTTCTTCAACGCTAAAGCTAGCACCATCAAACTCATAAAAATTAGTTTTTAATTCTTTTGCTATAAATCTTGCAAAAGTGGTCTTACCTACCCCGCTTGGACCATAGAAAACACTATGCGGAATTTCTTTTGCTTTTATAAACTCATCAAAAATTTCTCTTACTTTATCCTGCCCTACCATTACTATCCTTTAAGGGCATTGTAATGATTTATTTTAAAAACTTAGCAAAGCTTAAAGCAAAATTAATATATTTTCCAAATCCAAATTCTTTTAAAATAAACAATGATATTTCTTTTAAAATATCAGGTTTTACTTCTTTAACTTCTACTTCTTTTTTAGGCATAAATTTATTCACTAATTCACTTGCCTTGCTTACAATTACTTGAGTTTTTGTAGCTTTTCTAGGTTTTTTAAAAAGTGCAAAAATTGATTTTGCAAGTTTTTTAATAAACGAAAACATTTTCCAACCTTTATTGATAATAATTTTACAAATTATAATTATTTTTGATTAATAAAGTGATATTATTTTTCATAATCTTTATTGAAATTATTTTTAAATTCATTTTTAACTTTAATTTACTAAAATAAGCGTTTTTTTAATTAAGGAAAGTATATGCAAAATAAACTAAAAGAATATGCAAAATTAGTTGGCAACACGCCTTTAGTTGAAGTTGAATATTTATATAAAAATAAAAAATCAAAAAGCTATTTTAAACTAGAATATTTTAATCCAAGTGGCTCTATTAAAGATAGAATGGCATTAGAAATTATGCAAAATGCTGTTAATAATAATGAATTTAAAGCTGGTATGAGTATAGCCGAAGCAACTAGTGGAAATACAGGTATAGCTTTTTCTGCTTTAGGTGCTTTTATAGGTGCTAGTGTTGAGATTTTTATGCCTTGCTGGATGAGTGAAGAGCGTAAGAAAATAATTAGAAGTTACGGAGCAAAATTAAGAGAAGTTAGTGCTTGCGAAGGTGGATTTAGTGGTAGCGTAAGACTTGCTGATGAGAGTGCAAAAAATGGCAATGTATTTTTACCTCATCAATTTGAAAACGAAAGCAATGTAAAAGCCCATGAAAAAACTGCAAATGAAATTCTAAACACTCTAAAAAAACACAACCTAAAACCAGATTGCTTTGTAGCAGGAGTTGGAACAGGTGGGACTATAATGGGAATTGGCAAGGTATTAAGACCACTTGGAGTAAAAATATGCCCATTAGAGCCTGAAGGTTGCGCTAGCATGAGTAATCCTGGAGAAAATTCAGAACATAGAATTCAAGGCATAGGAGATGGTTTTGTGCCTGATATTGTAAAGCTAAATGAATTAGATGATATCATCATAGTAAATGATATAGATAGCGTTATAATGGCACAAAAACTAGCTAAAATCGGACTTGGAGTTGGAATTTCTAGTGGAGCTAATTTCTTAGGTTGTATTAAAGCTAAAGAGCTTTTTGGAGATTGCGTAAGCGTTAGCGTGTTTGCTGATGATAATAAAAAATATCTAAGCACTGATTTAATGCTAAATATGCAAGATGAAGAAAGATTTTTAAGCAATAAAATTGAATTAATCGGATTTAAAGTATTATAAGGAGAAGATATGAAAAAATTAATTTTACTAAGCATAATTTCAAGTATTGCAATGGCAGATTGCTCTTATAAAATCAACAAATTAGAGCGTGAATTAAGCTATGCAAAACAATATGGCAATTTTAATAGAGTTAGAGGTTTAGAAAACGCTTTAGCAAATGTAAGAGCACATTGTGATGGCGGTAGTGTTTATAATAATGATTATTACACTAGAAAAAATGAGATTAAAGACACTATTGAAAGATTAGAAGATGAAGCTGAGCGTAAGATTGATAGGATTGAAGACAAGCTTGATGAATTAAATGATATGAAAAATAGTATGAGTAAAGACGAATACAAAAGAAGAAAAGCAGAATTAAAAGCTGAAAAAAATCGTATAAAAGACGAATATAAAAGACAAAAACAAGCTTTAAAAAACTCTTATAAATATTAAAAAAAGCCTAATTTTTTAGGCTTTAATTCTTCAATAATTGCTTAATCGCTAAAGATGATAATAAAAGTCCCATAGAAGCAGTCATTCCCATAAAAGACCCAAGCCCAACACACATTGGCTCTTCTTCGCTATAAGCCATTTTAAATTTACCCTTAAATCTGCGTTTTTTAAGTTCAAGTCTAACGGCTTTTGCTAAAGCACACATTTTGGTCTTATCCCAATTTGCAACCTTTAATTTTAAAGGGTCAATTCTTTTTGCAGCTCCACCACTGCTAATAAAACTAATGCCTTTTTCATAAGCAATTTCAGCTATATCGCATTTAGCTTTAACATCATCAATACAATCAATCACTAAATCAAATTCTTTATCTTTTAAAAACTCTAAAAAGCTTTCTTTAGTGATTAATAACTCATAGCAATTTGCCTTATAAAATTCAGCAAAAACACTAGCTTTACTAAGTCCAATATTTTCAGAATGTAATTGTCTATTTTGATTACTAGCTTCAAAATAATCCTTATCAATCCCACTTACATTAATACCAACTCTAGCAAGTGAGCTAAAGCACATACCACCAACTCCGCCAAGCCCACAAATTAGCACTTTTTTTGAACTCAATTTATCATAATTATCTTGAAATAATAATCTAGCTCTTGCAAATCTCTCACTCATTTTCTAACCATTTCTTTACTTTTTTTAATTCTTTTTTAGCCGTTAGATTTAGCTTAATTGGAGTAATACTTGCATAACCTTGTCTTACATAATCAATATCATCATCTTTTGCTTTTACCTTGCTTAAATCATACAAGCTATCTAGCCAATAATACTCTAATCCTCTAGGGTTTTTACATATTTTACTTGAGAATTCATATCTCATTTTACCCATTTTACAAACTTTATAACCTTTATAATCACTATCGCAACTTGGATAATTTACATTTAAAAATCTTCTTTTTTTAAGTGGATTAAGCTTAAGTAATTTTAAGATTAATTTAACAGCAAGTTTACTTGAACGCTTAAAATCTATATCTTTTTCATAAAGTTGAGAAAAAGCAATCGCATTCACTCCACAAAGCACACTCTCCATACAAGCAGCCGCCGTGCCTGAATAGGTTATATCTTCAGCTAAGTTTGCTCCATTATTAATCCCACTTACTACCAAATCAGGTAATTTATCCTTAAAAATAGTGCAAAATGCAAGATTTACACAATCACTTGGTGTGCCATCTTTTAAGGCATAATAATTTTTCTTAATTTTTACAAAACTTAGTGGATGATTTAGTGTAAGCGAATGCGCACAAGCACTCTTATTGCTCCAAGGAGCAACTACAAAAACCTCTAAATCTTTAATCTTTTTAAGTCTTTTTCTAAGTGCTAGAAGACCTGGTGCATCATATCCATCATCATTGGTTAATAATATTCTCATTTTTACCTTTTCATATCAAAATCTATAAATAATTTTATTTTTTTATCATTATTAAATAATTCTAATCTATATCTCATAGTGCTTAATAAACAAGTGCTTACCACAAACTCACTTTCATAATCTCCGTTATCAAGTCTAATAAGCTCGGCATTTATAACACCCATATCCATATTAAGCCCATATAATTTAAGATTTAGATTATCGTATTTAGGTAAGCCTTTAATTATTAATTTAGTTTCTTCCATAAATCTTATCGGACGATTAATAATTTCAAAACTAATTTTTCTACCTTTGAAATCTTTTTCGCATATATCTTTATTAATAGAGCATTTAAGTGGAGTGTTTAAATAATTTTCATCAATTTTTTCATCATCACAAGCTATGAAAAATAAAGCTAAAAATATTAACACAACTCTCATTTTAAATTCCTTCTAATAGCAACCAAACTAAAGATTATTAGGATAATTACGCTAATTATTAGCCATAATGGGCTTTCAAAATTGCTCTTTTCTCCTGCGTAAGAATGCTTACCTACTAAATAATAATTCACTCCAAAATAAGTCATCAAAATAACGCCAAATCCCCACATACTAAGCAGTGCGTATAATAATTTTGATTTTAATTTTAAATGCACTAAAATTGCATATATTAATATGCTTATTAAAGACCAAGTCTCTTTGCTATCCCAGCCCCAGTATCTTCCCCAAGACTCATTAGCCCAAATTCCGCCCAAAAAATTCCCACAAATTAATAATAATAAGCCTAAATGATTTGCTAAATATATTTGAATATTTGCCTTATCGTAAGGTTTTTTAAATATTACGCATAATAAATAAGAAAAGCTAATTAAAGCACTTAAGCCAAAAAATCCATAAGAAGCAGCAATTAAACTTACATGAATACTAAGATAAGGAGAATTTAAAACAGGCATTAGATTTGTAATTTGTGGATTAATATCATTAAGATGTGCTGTAAATAATGTAGCAACGCTAAACAATAAACACAAGCTAAGTAATAGATTTTTTCTAAAAACAAGTCCAGCAAAAACGGAGCTTAAAGCAATATAAATTAAACTCTCATAAGTATTAGTAAGCGGAGTAAATCCTGCTACAAAACCCCTTAATCCAATGAGAATTAAATGGATTAAAAATAGTATTAAAGCAAGATAAAAAATAATTTTAGTATTTTTATTTATCACAAATAAAGAAAGTATAAAAAGCACTAAATAAGCAAAACACAAACTATAAAAAGCATCATATTTGCTTAAAAATATTTGAGTTTTAATCTGTGCTTGGCTAGGTAAAAAATCAAACTGATTTTGCAAGTTTTTAATCTTAGATAAAATCTCATTAGCCTTGCTATAATCATTAGTTTTTTTAGCAATTACTAAAGAGCTTAAATATTCATTAATTAGCTTTTGATTATCCAAGCTTATATTATTTGCAAATGGGCTTTGCAAGTGGTTTTCATCAGGAATTATCTTAAATAATTCTGCTGTAAAAATTAAATATAAAATATTCACACTCTCATCAACTCTAATCAAATCCTTATCATAATCATTAAAATTCGCTTCTCCTTTAGCATAGGTTTTTTTAATTTCATCTTTTAATTTATAACTTGAACCATCGTAAAAATCACTAAATTTTGCTTGTTTTTCACAATTTAAAAATTCTCTTAATTTAGGATTTTTGACCCTAATTAATCTAGCTTCATTTACATAAGTAACATCGGTAATTAATCTAAATATCTCTTCACTTGCAGCGTTTTTATTAGGACAACCAATTTTATTGCATAGCTCTAGTGAAAAAGTATAAAATGGCAAAAATCTATCATTTAAATCTTGAATAATTAAAGAATTTAATTCATTTATATGAGAGTTAAAATCATTTGCTTTTAAATTTGGACTAAGAATTATTATAAAAACAACACTTAAAGCCTTAAAATATTTTCTAGTTTTTAGACTAAATAAATTTAAAAAACACCCAATAAACAATAAAGCATAGCCAATATAAGTAGGAGTTTTGCCTAAATCTTTATTAGCACTTAAAATCGTGCCTTTTAAATCTTCATCGTAAGAATGCTGAAAATACCTAATACCTTTATAATCAAGCACTTTATTCATAGCTATTTTTACATCTATTTTTTGATTATTATCTAAGATTAATAACTCACTTTCATAATCTTTTGCACTCTTGCTACCTGCATAAGTTATTAAATTAAATCGTTTTAGATAAATATCAAAATCAAGCTTTAAGCTCTCTTGCTTCCAAGAAATATCATAATCGTTTATCTTAATATTATCGTTTAATGCAAGGATTAGTTTTTCTTTTGAAATTCCTGATTTAAATTCCACTCTAATCGCTTGTAAATTACCCCCACTCATACTAAGTGCGTCTTTTGAATGAACTAAATAATTTAAAGCCGAAAAAGAAAACTCATCTAGCAAATATATACCATCTTTTAATTTAAAATCACTGCTTAAAATTTGATTTAAGAATTTCATTTCTTGATTAGTATTTATATAAAACTCATTATCTTTTATATAAAAATTAACATAATTAGTGCTTGTTTTGTTAAAGCAAAAATCAATATTAGCAACACTAACGCATTCATTATAATTAATCTCAACATCACTATATCCACTATCAAAATTAAATCTTAATTTTAAATAACTAGGGTCGTTTAAATCATCACTTTTTACCTTAGTAATCCCTGCTTCATTGCTAAAATCAACAAACCTTAAACTTGCATTATCAAGTTTTATAATCTCATTTAAATTACTAGTTTTACTGATTTTATCATTGTGTTTTAAGACTAATTCAGTTTTTGTGCTTTTTATCTCATTTGCTTTATTATCAACCCTTAAATGAATAATGCCTTCAAAACCAAAAAAATGAGTTAAAACAGCACCAATAAATATAAAAATAAAAGAAATGTGAATTAAAAATAATGAAATATTTTTATAAAGTTTGTATTTAAAAATCGCATAAATCACACTTAAAAACAATAAAACCATAATCAAGTGAAAATACCAAGCATTATAAACTAAACTCATAGCATAACTTGTGCCTTTTGCACTCTCAATAAATGTAGCAACCCCACAAAAAATAGCAAAAATTAGCATATAAACTAAAGAAATCTTTAAATTTAAAAATTTATTTAAAAACATTATTATTAAAACTACTTTCTTTTAAAATCATTCTTAATTGATAAAATTTATTATCTAAACTTAAAGCTATATTTTATAATAAAAGCCTTAAAAAATAAGAAAATTAATTAAAATTATTTAATACATTTTTTCTCCTTTTTGAATTATTTAAATTATATTTTATTTTTTATATTTTTTTAAGAAAGCTTTAAATGAAATTGGATTACACTTCATTGTTGTAATTTTAATTTTAAGGAGAAAGCTATGAAACGCTTGTTAGCACTAGGTAGTGCCTGTATTATGTTATATGCTAATAATATAACACCTCAAGCTGATGGTATCGAGCCTAGAACTCTTCACGATTATGTAAATCAAGAAACTGATTTTATAGAGTTCTTAAAAGACCGCCATCCTATGTTTAAATACGAAAAGGAAGGAAATTTAGTTGGAAAATATTCTATTTCTAATCGCCAAGAAGAATTCGTAGAATTCGGTGGGCATGGAAATTATGAAAAAGACACAGGTCGTTCTGCATCAATTACATATCGTCTAGGTATGGAAAGTATTTTAGATTATCCAAATAAATTCGTAGGACCTAAAAAATGTGGTGAATGTCACCCTGCTCAATATGAAGCTTGGAATCGCTCACGCCACTCAAAAGTTATTCGTTTTCCTGATGAATTAGAAGAAGCTGGAGGAGACCCTAAAAAGCCTATGTATGGAAGCAGCGAAGCTACAATTTTACCAAAAGGTGTTGAAGCTGATGATGTATTTGTAATCGTAGGAACTCCTAGAACAAAATATGGTTTTATTGATAAATGGTTAGTTCGTGGAACTTATCACATTGAAGATGGAAAATTAGCTGATGGAACAGGTAAAATGGTTGCTGGAGGTAATCAATTCTCACGCCTTTGGGTTGAATCACTTACACCTGAAGTTGCGAAAAAAATCGCTGAATTCTCACCTGGCTTTCCTACAAAATTAGAAGATTTTGGCAAACAAACTTCAAGCGTTTGGGGAATAAACTCTTATGGTTCTACTTATAAAGAAAAAATGATGTTTCAACCTGCATCTGCATATTGTGAAGTATGCCATAGCTTTAAATTTGACTTTAAATCTAAAGAAGAATTCTTAGCAGCAATTGGAAATAAAGACGAGCTTAGAAAACACGCAATTTCTAAAGGAATTAGCTGTGAAGAATGTCACGGAGCTGGAGCTCACCTTTATGGAGCAAGGGGTGCTGGTATGCCAAGTAATTGCGAAAGATGTCATCAAAGATTTGCTTATGATAGCGAAGATGCGAAGATTGACCCAAGAAAGCCATTTAATAGCTACTTTAAATCAGCGTGTCCATCTTGTGGAACTGAAGGCTCACAAATGTATAATACTATGCATTATGATAAAGGTATGAGATGTTCAACTTGCCACGACCCACACGAAGTTACTGCAAATGATTGGAAAGACCCTTATACAAAAGTAGGACTTAAAAAAACTTGTAGTGATTGTCACGAAACTCAAGCTGAAATGTTTAAATACGGCGGAGCACACGCTAAAGATAATTGCACAGGCTGTCATATGCCAAATATGATGAGTTGTGAAAACTTTGCAAGCGTTCAAAACCCTGATAAAGGTGGATTTGACAATGTTCGTGCAAGTCATATATGGAAAATTTATGTAGATAAAGACGCAAAAACTCTAAACCCACCAGAAGGAAAACCAAGAGACCCACAAACAACTAAAGGTTGGACAATTGCTAGAAAAGATGGCAAATTCTTTGTGGATTTAATGTGGAGTTGCGGAAGAACTAGCTGGAGTGATGTAAATCTAGTAGGACCTGGGGCAAGTGGATGCCATAGTGCTGTGCAATCAACTTTACCAAAAGAATTACACTTCACAGACCAAGAGCAAATCTATGATAAAGTTATGGAATGGCAATTACCTGTTAAAGAAGGCTTTAAAAAACTAGAACTTGCAATTCGCAAAATTGATAGAGAACAAGCAAAAATGGATAATCTAAGCACAAAAACTAAATCAGAAATTATCCTACTTACAAAAGAAGCAAGAGCAATTTATGAAAAAATTGAAAAAGATGGAAGTTGGGGCGTTCATGGTCCAAAATATGCTCTAAAACTAATAAATGAAGCATTAGTTTATGTAGCACAAGCTCAAGATTTATTAGATGGTAAGAAATAATAAAAGGTTAGGAAAAATCCTAACCTTAGTGAAAGGATAAAATATGTTGCTAAGACTTATTTTTGCCATCTTTTTAAGCTTTAACATTTTTGCATCGGAAGGCGATTTTGCAGTAGTTGAAGGAGTAATTCCTATATCTATGGCTGATGTAGAAAAAGAATTAGGTAAAAAAGATGTATATATATTTGACGCAAATACAAAAGAAGAAAGAATAAAATACGGCTATTTAAAAGGCTCTATTTTTATTAATACACCTGAATGGGTAAGTTTATTACCTAGCAATAAAGACGCTAAGATTATTTTTTATTGCTTAAATAGAATGTGCTATGCAAGTAGCGATGCTGCATTAAAAGCACAAAAACTAGGATATACAAATGTTCGTGTAATGCTTGATGGAATTGAAAGCTGGATTCTTAGTGCAAGACCTATTGAAAAAGGCGGCATAAAACCACTTGTAAAAAGCCATGATATTAATAGTTGGCACGAAGGAAATGAAGTAAGTAGTTTTAAAGATGAATTACATAAGAATTTAAGATTTGGTAACCTTCCTGCTTGTAGAGATTGTCATGGTGCTAGTGGAATTATCAATGATTTAGCAAACGACAAAGACAATGTAAATGCAAACTGCACTAGTTGTCATAAAGAAGTTAAGGCTGAATTTAGCGGAAGTGTGCATGATAAATTCACAAATCCAAGAGAAAAATCTCCATCATGCTCAGATTGCCATAATGTGCATGATAAACAACAATTAACCTCTTTAGCTGTTAAAAAACTAAGCGATGTAAAATGTGGAAGTTGCCATGAAAAAGAGCAAAAACACTATCACGAAACTTTCCACGGAAAGGCTATGGTTTTAGCAAAAGATGGTGAAAGCAAAAAAATAGCTGCTTGTTTTGATTGTCACGGGGCTCATAACATTCATAAACCAAAAGATGAAAAATCAACTTTATATGGTGAAACTAGAATAAAAACTTGTGAAAAATGCCACGAAGGAGCTAATGATAATTTTAGTGATTTTATAGCTCATGCTGACCATACTGATAAAGAGAATTTCCCTTTACTTTATTGGGCTTATGTGTTTATGACAGGGCTTGTAATATCAGTATTTGCATTCTTTGGCTTACACACATTCTTGTGGAGTATGAAACTAATTTATATGAGTATTAAATATAAAGATGAGTGGCGTGCAGCAAAAGAAAAAATGCATAATGACAAGGTAAATATTAAACGCTTTAGCACCTTGCATAGAATTCAGCATTTCTTTGTAGCTTCAAGCTTTTTAGGATTAAGTTTTTCTGGCTTACCGCAAAAATTCTATACCGCTCCTTGGGCTCAAACTATGATTGATTTAATGGGCGGAATTGTAATGGCTACTAAAATACACCATTTTAGTGCGTTTATTATGATTGCAGTATTCTTAAGCCACATTGCTGAAGTAGTTTATAATTCTTGGACTAAGCGTGATGCTATTCGTGATAATAATGGAAAGCTAAGCTTTAAATTATTCTTAGCAAAATTATTTGGACCTGATAGTTTAATGCCTAGAATGCAAGATTTAAGAGATGTTGTAGCTCATTTTAAATGGTTTATTGGAAAAGGCGAAAGACCTAAGTTTGATAGATTTACTTACTGGGAAAAATTTGATTATATAGCAGTATTTTGGGGTATGTTTATCATTGGCTTTAGTGGTTTAGTATTATGGTTTCCGGTTGAATTTACGAAGATTTTACCTGGCTTTATGCTAAATCTTGCAACGCTTGTGCATTCTGATGAAGCACTTTTAGCTACAGGATTTATTTTTGCGGTGCATTTTTTCAATACTCACTTTAGAGCTGATAGGTTCCCTATGGATATGGTTATCTTTAGTGGAGAACTAACTGAAGAAGAGTTAAAGCACGATAGACCTGAATGGTATGCAAGGCTTAAAGCTAGTGGAAAATTAGACGAACTTAAAAACGAAAGCAATTCTTTTGCTAAGTATTTTTATTTTGCAAGAGTTGTTGGATTTTTAATGTTATTTACTGGACTAATTTTTCTGTTCTTAATAATTTATGCCTTTGCTGATATGTTAATAGGATAAGAGTATGAAAAATAAAGATGCTAATATGATTTTAAGTTTTACGGCATCAAGTTTAATTGTTGCAGCACTAATTCTTAGTGCTTGCGGCAATGAAGCTAAAGAGCCTGAAGCTGTGGTTAAAGACTTTGTGCTTTTATGTGAAGCTGGGAAAATGAGTGATGCTGCTAAATTACTTGCTAGTAAAAATAATGTGGATTATTTTAAGAAGTTTCAAGATAAAGGTAAGGATATGATTTTTATAGATTATGATTATAAAGGTAATGATGATACTATAGAAATGAACTTTACTAAAAAGAACAAAAGTAGCGAAATAGCAATAGTTCAAGTAGATACAAACTACAAAATCCAGCAACATAAATTCAGTAAAGATGTGATTTTACACAACGAAAATGGCGAGTGGAAAATCTATGAATACCCAAGCTTATATCCTGTAAAGGTCAAATAAGTCTAGTTAACTAGACTTATTTAAATTCTTTTTAATTGCTTTTAAAATTACTTGAAAAAATGAAAATATCAAAATAAAAATATCAAAAAAACAATCATTTATATTATCAATGCATAAGATAAAAGATATTGCTAAAGATAGCAAAAATAAAATTGATAGAATTTGATTTAGCAAATACGAAATTATAAAAATTACAAAAATTATTAAATAATTTAAAAAACCATTTTCATAATAAATATCAAAAGTAATAATATTTAAAAATGATAGAAAAAACAAAAGATTGATAACAAAAATATAAACATAAGCCCTAAAATCAAGCAATTTGCCTTGATTAAAAATTATTAATAGCAAAATTAAAACACTAAAAATACTAAGATTAGAAAATATACTATAAGTATAATCATTCAAACTCAAACCATTAAATATAGATATATTTGTCAAAAAAATTATCGCTAAATATATAAAAATTTTCTTCTTAATTGTAAGTTTTTGAAAAATACTTGCAAAAATTGATAAATAAAGTAAAGTATAAATAAAGTGCATTTTTTAATCCTTTTTGTTAAATAAAAATTGTTTGTATTGAATAAAATCACGATTATGTGTGTATGTAATATGAGCTTTATTATCGCTAATAAATAAACTTGCGTAGCTCATTTCTTTACCTTTATCAATATCTAAAATCCTATGAAAATCATTATAATCTTTCATAATAGCAAGGCTTAAAGTATTTCTTGAACCATCTTTATCGCTATTAAAAAGCAAGAAAATATCATTATTTACTTTGAATAAATTAATAGAATTATCATAATTTTTTAGATTTGTTTTTGTTAAATCATTGCAGTTTAAAAGATTATCACAAGTCATAGTATAAAAATCATAATTAGCACTTTTGCTAGACCTAAAAGCAAATAAAGCTAGTTTATCATTAATAGCAACAACACTTGGCTGAAATAAATCTTTAGCATTAGTGAGTTTTTTGATTTTTAAAAGTTCGCCTAAATTATTAAATACTAAAGCTAAAGGATATTTATTGGCTAATTCGTGATAAATTGGGAGTAAAAAGCCAAATTCTTTACCTAAATTAACATAAATAGCATTGGCTCTTACAAGATTACTAATATTTGCAAAAGGGCTTAAATGAAGGACTTTTTGGAATTTAAAATCAATAGTATCAATACTGCTAATATAATGATATATTTTGCTATTTGCCCAGCCGCCAAAACTAACTCCTACAACAAATAAATGGATTTTATTATCTGTTTTGACTAAGGTTGGATTTCCGATTTTTTTAATATATTCTTTGCTATCTTTCATAAGCTTTTCTCTAGTAATTAATGCAAAAGGCTCTAAATAATTTGCGCCTTGATAAATACTCGCATAAATTGCTACATCTTTTGCACCTTCTTTAGAGCCTGCAAAAAATACGCTAAGCAAATAATCATTATTAAGAGATATTGTGCTTGAAGAATGTGCTGATAATACACCTTGTTTCATTGGTATAGAAATGCTTTTTAGTTCTTGGATTGTTTGGGTTTTGTGGTTGGTTGATTTGGTTAAATAAGTAAAATTTATATCTTTGTTATTTAATAAATACCCCCCCCCATAAAAATAAACTAAATAAAAATAATGTGAGTTTTTTCATCTTTGTCCTTTGTGGTTTTTAAAATCATAACTAATATTCATAAATTAATAATTTTGAAGTTTTATTTTTTCTGAAATTAAATCATTGAACCATTCAATATTTTTTTGTATATCTACTTTTCCATTTGTTATTTTTGCAATTAATTCATAATTTTTAGTGTTATCATAAACCAAAATCTCATCACACAACGGCATAATTTTTAAAAGATTTTGCATACTTTCGTAATATCTTTTATCTATTAAATGCGGTTCTATATCATGTCCACCTTTACTAACTCGTATTTTTACACGCTCTTTTGCTGTTTGTGGGCTATCAAGCCCTACAAAGCGTAAATTTATTTTGTAATTATTCTCTTTTAATTCATCAAATAGATTTAATATAGATTTTCCACAAAGTGTAGTTTCTTGATTGAAATTAAGTTTATCATCTATATAAACTTTACGCATTGTTATAGCTATTCTTGAAGCACGAACTTGAGTTTGTCTATCTCTATAGTCTCCAATACTTTGAGCTATTTCATCTACATTTATACGATAGCCTAAATTTATTCCTTTTTCTAGTGTTAAAAAATATAAAGTGGTTTTTCCTGCACCATTTACACCAGCAAAAATAGTAACTATAGGTTGATTTATCATAAATTTTCCTTATATAGATTTTAAGTAATTATAATAAAAATTAAATAATTTTATTAATATAAAAAACTAAAAATATTTTATATTTATTTATATCTTTTTATAAATTTTTAAAAACAATTACTAACCCGAATACTTAGAATTTAAAACAAATCAAATTAAATTCCAAATCCAAAAAATATCAAAAATAATAATTTATACCTATTTTAAATGTTTCGTTTTTGTGAAAATATTTTTGAAATTCAGCAAAAATCGCAGTGTTTTTATAAATCTTAAAATGAGTTTTGATACTTAAAATATCTTCTAATAAGCCGTGCTTATAAAAATTCTTATGATAACTTAAACTAAGCTTATTTGCTTTATAAGATAGGCTTGTAATTATTTGATTATTAAAGCTCAAACCATCTTTATAAGCTCTAAAACCACTTAAAAATGATAATAAAAAATACTCATTAACAAAACTAATCCCGCCTAAAAGCTCCATATTTGCTAATTTATCATCTAATACATCATCATAAGCTAATTTAAACAAAAAACTTGGCTTATGATTTATATAGTTAAAATCACTTAAACTTGCAAGTCTTAGCAAGATTAGCTCATCTAATTTAGGCTTTTTATCATAATTAATAGTAGTGCTTAAAAATTCTATTCCAATACCTTTATCAAAACCCAAATCATCTTCATAAATATCGTGCAAGGCTGGTCTAATTGATAATAAAGCTTTCTTTTTTGTATCATAAGCAAATGATATTTTGCTAGGATAATTAGCCTTAATTATGCTTTCTTTTGGAGTTTTTAAAGGAAGCTTTGCTATTTTGCTTTGAGATAAATTACTAGATATTTTATGAGTTATTTTTTTGTATTCATCTACGCTAAGCTCATTTTTACTAGCATAATACTGACTAAGCTCGTTCGCTAAAGCTAAAATAGAATAATCATAATTTGGCTCAATTTTACCTAAAGCTATATTTTTTGCTAGATTTATCTCATCAAAACTCAAATCTTTTGCTTGATTTAAAATGGTATTTAACTTTGATGCTCTATAGTGATAATCGCTAATTAGATTAATATCGTTGATTTTTTGTATAGTATTGCTTGGGATTACGCTATAAATAAATTTATTTCTTAATTTAATATCAGGATTTGCATTCTCAAGTAACCACAAAATATTATAAGAGCAATTTTTATCAAAAAACAAATAAACCGAACTACTATCCTTAATCTCCCATAAATGTAAAATCAGTCTATTTACTTCTTCTTCATTTAATTTTAAATCATACTCGTAAAGGTCTCTATTTTCGCTATCTTTGTATGTTTTTAACATATCATAATAAGGCTTTAAAGAATACTTGCCAATGTATCCGCCAAACAAACCTTTAAAGGCAAACATTAAGCCATTTTCATCTTGCTCATCAACATCAGCAGCATAATTAATAGCGTAAGATAAAAGCCTTGAATTGTAATTAGAATTAATTAGCAAAAATGTATGCCCAAACATTGAAGCTGGGGAATTTAAATAAGCAGCTGGAAAAACTATGCTAATTGATTTAGGGCTAATATATTCTAAGAAATTATTCAAATCAGAACAATTTAAATCCTGATTTTTAGTAAGTTTTAGAGATTTTTCTATGTATTTTGCCCTTAAAGGAAACTTGCAAATAAAGTGCAAATTATCATTATCGTTGCTAAAAGTTATAGCAGAATCTTTTTGATTTAACTCTTCTTTTTTGCCTAAATATATTTCTTTTTTTAAAAAATACATATATAAATTAAGCTCAAATTCTGATTTTAAATTCCTTTGATTTGAATAAAAAAATTCTTTATTAATTATCTCGCTTTTGTTGTTTGTAAAGTGAAGGAGATTTTTCCATTCTATTGTGTTAAAAACTTGTTTTTGATTAGCTTGTTGAATAATTTCTAAAAACTCATCTTTAGAAATACTTAATTTAGAAAAATCAAGATTTAATAATTCATTATCTTGTGCCTTTGCAAAAATACAAAAGCACAATAAAAATAAAAACTTTTTCAATTATAAAGCAGAAGCTCTATCTAAAACTTGAGCACCTACAACATCGCTTGAATTGTAAATAGCTAAGTAATTTGCTCTTAAATTAGCTTTAAATAAATCAGCGTCTTTTACTTCTAAAAGTTCAGCTAAAGTATCTAAATGTTCGCCCATTCCTAAAGCAGCTTCATTTGATAAAGCGTCAAGATTTGCATTTACGAAATTAATTGCTTTTTCATTATGAACTAATCTTGTTTCTTGGCAATTTAGTGTTCCTGTAGTAATACCAAAAGTTTGATTACCTGAAGTTCCGTTTGTAGTAGCTTGTAAAGCATACATAATTGCTGAATCAGGGTTTTTAATAATTATAGTTCCAAGTCCGCAACCTGTTTGAGTATTTGCACCTGCAAATAAAGAAGTGCTAATCGCACCAACAACTACCAATGAAGAAAGTAATTTTCTCATTATAACTCCTTTTAAAGTATTAAAAACAAATTATAAAATTATATATTAACAATGAGTATGAATGGTGCGCCCGAAGGAATTCGAATCCCTGACCTTTTGAACCGCAATCAAATGCTCTATCCAGCTGAGCTACGAGCGCATAAAATAAGTTTTTGAAATAAAGTGGCGGACAGAGAGGGATTTGAACCCTCGAGCCCCGATTAAGAGCTGCACCCTTAGCAGGGGTGTGGTTTCAGCCACTCACCCATCTGTCCAATAAGTAAAACGCATATTATATATTTTAAAAATTAGATTTAGCTTAAATTATTCCAAAAGTTGTAATTTTTCATCACATAAATTTTTCCAATCACCACTTTTGCATTCTTTTAAAGTTTCTTTTGCTTTTTCAAATTCTTTATTTTTAATTAGCATACTAGCTTCTAAATATTTTGCATTGCTGTATTCTTCTTCGCTTAATTTTAATTTATATAAATCTATAAATATTTCTTTAGCTTCTTTTATATTATTTTTATTAATTAAAGCATTTAAAGTAATTAACTCTATCTTAGGACTATATAAATTAATACCTAAATAATTTTGTATATTAATTGCTTTTTTACCATAAGTAATAGCTGAAATATCAAGATTATTGTTTTTAAAGTAATTTAAAAATTCATCATAAACCTCAACTAATCTTAATCCATTGCCGTATTTTTCAAGCTGTTTTAATGAAAAAATAGCATCGTTGTATTTGTTTTGTTTAATTAATGATAATGATAAATAATAATATACCTCAAAATATTCTGGTTTTTTAATATTAAATCGTTTATTTAAAATAGATTTGATTATATTTTCTACATCTTTATACTGCTTATTTAAATATAAAAGTTTTGCTTGTTTGATTTTATAAAACACTAAATCTTCATTTTCAAACTTAATTGCAAAATCTAAAGCTAATTTATTTTCTTTTTTTCTCTCTAGGCACTCTAAATATTTCATTTTATTAATGACTTTTTCATCACTTATAAAATTATTATTTTTTATGTATCCTAAAACTTCATCGCAATCATCATCATCTAATGCAATATTTAATAAATTAATCAAGCTACTATCATATAAAGAAATTAGCTCTTCATTTTCACTATCTTTTATTTTCTTTTCTAGTTTTAAAATCTTTTCATAATCTTGCTCTTTAAATAATAATTTAACTTCTTCATAAAGAGCTCTTTTTGATATGTTATTATCATATTTAGCCATTAAAAAATTATAATATTCGTGCAATTTAAAGCTATCTTGTTCATCTTTTTCAAAATATAAACTATCAATAGTTTCATCAATGATATTCATATATTCGCCATTTGGAAATAGCTTTTTATATTCATTTAAATATTCATCAGCCTTTTTATAATCATTATTTTTAGCTAAAGAAACCCCTAAATTTTTTAACACTCTTTCATAATAAGGGTCTAATTTATTTGAATTTTTAAATAAAAACTCATAAATAGGAGCGCTAATATCATACATTTTTTCCTTGAAAAAATCATCAGCTAAACCTAAGGTCTTATCCTTATCTTCTAATAAATATTGCTCATTTGCATTAAAGACTTTTAATACAAATTCCTTAGCTTCCTTTGCTTTATTATGACTAATATTGATTTTTGCTAAAGATATTGCAGCTTTACTAGCCAAAATCGCATCGTCTGAACTAAATAAAATATTATTATAAATAATAGTAGCAGCATCTCTTTTGCCGTGAGATAGTAAAAAATCAGCATAGTTTAAACTTGCTAATTTTGTGTAATAAGAATTTGGATGCTCGTTATTTAAAATATCTATAAAATATTCAGCATCACTTCTTTGTTCTAATTTTAAATAAGTTTTTACCATCATTTGCAATATTTCAGTGTAATTCTCATCACTTGGAAAAACCCTTACATAATCTTTTGCACTTGAAATAATTTCTTCGCTTAAAGTGGTATTTTCATTTAGTAAATTAAACATAGCTCTAATTCTATACAAGTAAAACTCGCTTATAAAAATACTATTTTTATATTTTTCTAAAGACATATTGCATAAATCTAATAGCTCTTTATATTGCTTATTATCGTAATATTTTTTAATACTCAAATAAGAATTAATATCACTATTATCGCTAATATTTACAGGATTTTGGTCTAAATCAAGTCCTTCTATAAAAGGAGTTTGCAAATCAGGAAAAATCACATCAAAATCAAGTCCATTAGGACTTAACACTCCTTGAGTATATGGAAAAAATATAAAAGTAAAATTTTTAGAAACTTTTTTGCTAGATGCAAAAACCACATTAGTATCATATAATTTTTGCTCACTATCAACAATACTAACATTTGTTTTAGGGTAAATATATATATCTAAAGTATCTTTTGAATTTTTAAATTCTAATTTGAATAAGGTTAAATCTTGATTTGATAATAACCTTGATTTACCTTTCACACTACATTTAAAATAAGGTTTTAAATTCTCATCTTGTAATTTATCACAAGTTATATCAGTATTGTTTTTAATATGTAAAACTGATATATTTTTATTTATTTCCTTGCCAGAGTTTATATATAGTTCAAAAGAATATAAATAAACGCAAAAGCAAAGAAATAATATTTTTTTCATTATTTAATATAATCTAATCCAACGCTTGCAAAAAAAGAAGCAATAACTGCTAAAATTAAAACTATTTTTTGAGCGTTATTAAAATATAAAAATCCTATTTCTTTATCTGCAAAAATTGCTTTTATAAATCTTAAATAAGCAAATAGCATAATAATTGAGCTAAGTGCCATACAAATTGCTGCATAAATATTAACATTTAAAGCTATATTAATTACACCAACCTTAGCAAAAAATACGCCAAATGGTGGCAATGCTGCAAGATTTAACAATAATACAACAATACAAATTCCTAATAAAGGATATTTCTTAAACACCCCTTTTAAATTCTCATAATTTGTGTCTTTAAACGCACCTAAAAACATAAATAATGCGATATTTACAAATGCAAATGTTAAAAAATAATATAAAAACATTTGACTTGATAAATGAAAAAATGCAAGGGTTGAATAAGCAAAAGATGAATGCGAAACAGAGCTATATACTAACATTGATTTTGCATTATCTTGCTTTAATGACATAACACTAGCAAAAAGCATAGAAGCACAAGCAATAATTAAAATAATCTCACTTACATTGAAGAAATTTTCAAATGAAATCATAAATCTATATGCAAATACCATCATAGCTATTTTTGGAACTATTGAAATAAATCCAGCTAAACTTGAATCAGCCTTTAAATACACATCTTTAAGCCACATATGAAGTGGTGCTACTGATAATTTAAATAATATTGTAATTCCTATCATAACAAAGGCTAAAATACTAGCCGTGCTGATTGTAGCTAGTGAGTTTAGTTCTAAACTTGCACTATCAAAATAATACATTGCAGAACCCATAGCAAAAAATGCTGAGCCTAGCATTCCGTAATTAAAGTATTTAATAGCACCTTCAATTGCTTTTTTCTTAAACGCTATTAAGCTATAAAGTGCTAAAGAAGAGCCTTCAAGAGTTATAAAAGCTACTATTAAATTATTAGTGCTTACCATAAAATTTAAACAAGCTATCATCATTAAAAATAATGCAAAAAACTCACCTTCATCAGCTCTTTTATTAGCAAGTAGAAAATAAATAGCTGATAGATTGATTAATATACTTGAATATTTTGCTAAATTATCAAATATAAATAAATCAAAAAAACTCTCATCATAAGGGCAATTAAATTGGCAAATAATAGCAATTATTAAAGCCACAATACTAAGCCCTTTTAAAGCTCTTAAATCAAATTTATAAAATAAATTAGCAACCAATATAAAACAAGCAAAAACTATCAAAGCAAGTTCAGGTAAAATAAGTAATACATTTAAATCAAGTTGCATTCTATCTCCTTATACCGCAAAGTTGATATAATCTAAAATTATATTAGGATTTACTCCAAATACAATTATAATCAAAGCTATGAAAGATAAAATTATTATCTTAGATAAACTAACCTTTATGTCTTTAGCTTCATTTTCTTTACTTAAAAAGCTATTTCTAAACATATTGAGCATATAAACAGCTCCAAGTATCACAACTAAAGTAGCAAAAACTCCAGCCATCTTACTAGCTGCAAATACTCCATAAAGAACCAAAAACTCACCTGCAAAGCTTATAGTAAGTGGTAAAGAAATTGATGAAAATAATAAAACTCCAAAAATAAATGTCAAATAAGGCATATGTTTAGCTAAGCCCTTTAACTCACTTAGATTATAAGTTTTGTAATTATCTTTTAAAATTTCAGCGTAAAAAAACATTGCCCCACTTACAATAGCATGAGCTACCATATAAACAACAGCTCCACTTAAAGCAATTGGATGCATAGAAAAAATACCTAAACAAATAATTCCTAAGTGTGATATTGAACTCATTGCACTTAATTCTTTATAATTTTTCGCATTGCTTGCTAGAAGTGCTGCATAAATTGCTGAAATTATACATAATGTATAAATTATCCCACTAAATTCATTAATGCTAACAGCAAATAAAGGAAGGCAAAACTTAATCATTCCAAAAGGCGCCATTTTAAAACTTGCAAGCATTACAGAAACAAAATTAGGTGCTTTTGAATAAGTTTTAATAGCCCAACTATGAAATGGAAAAATAGGAGCTTTTATAGCAAATGCTAAGAAAAATCCTATAAATAATAAAGTATTTTCAATAGGACTTAAATTTGTAGTTGAGAAATAACTAATATCAAAATTTAAAATCGCATCATTAACTCTTGCATTATAAGCTAGATAAATCATAGCAAGTAGCATAAAAATTGAGCCTAAAAATGCAAATACAAAAAATGACCTAGCTAGTTTTGCTTCATTGTTTTTAACCATTAAATATAAAAGTGGAAATAATGAAACTTCCCAAAAAATATAAAATAATAAAGCATCATTTGCTAAAAATAAACCATTCATACAAGCACTTAAAATCATAGCACTTATTAAAAAGTCTTTTGTTTGTTTAGAAAAAAAGCACATTGACAAAAATAGCATTAAATTTGCCACAAAAGCTAAAGTAAATGCTATCTCATCAGCTTTTAAATTAATCCCAAAATTAAAAGCTTTTATTAAAGTATAGTTAAATGTATGAATTTCATCAATTATCACATAATAATTAAGGCATAAAATTATAAAAGAAAATAAAATTCCGCTAATTTTAGAAGCCTTATCATTTATAAAATATGCACTAACCCCAAAAATTAAAGGTAAAAATATCAATAAACTAAGCATATATCACCACCATTGTTAAAAGTAAAAACACACAAAATGCACAAATAAACACAATGTGAAGAGTTAAGTTATTGTTTTTGTTCTCACAAGAAACAAGATTTAAAAGCTTTTTAGGACATTCAAAAATAAATGAATATAGACCTTCTTCAAATCCTGTTAATACTTTAGCTAAACATTTATAAGGTTGTATGAAAATAATCTCATATAATTTAGGTATATAATATTCATTTTCTAAAAGCTTTTTATATTTACAATTGCAAGTTTCTTTTGCACCATTTTTATAAACTACTATAGCTAAAACAATTCCTACTATAGCAACCACTAAAGAAATAGCAATTAATACATAATTATGGTGTAATTCTTGCATAGGAATTCTAATAAAATCAAAGAATTTACTATCCCAAAAACCTGCAATAATTGCTAATATTGCTAAAGGTAGCATTGCAATTAATGCTATAGGTTTTGCTTCGTGTGGATGGATTGTGTGATTTTTTGGAGCAAAAAATACCATCATTAATAGTCTAAAACTATAAAATGCTGTTAAAAACGCTGTAAATAATAAAACAGAATATAAGCCAAAATGCTCTGTTACAAATGCAAAATCTAAAATCTTATCTTTTGAGAAAAATCCTGCGAATGGATAAATACCACTTAAAGCTAAACTTGCAATTATCATTAAAACTGCTGTAACTTTCATAGGTTTATATAATTTACCCATTTTATAAATGTTTAATTCATCGTGCATTGCGTGCATAATATTTCCAGCACCTAAGAATAATAATGCTTTAAAAAATGCGTGAGTTACTAAATGAAATAATGCTATTTTATAAGCTCCTAAACCACAAGCTACGAACATATATCCAAGTTGAGAAAGTGTAGAAAATGCCACAATTCTTTTTAAATCTTTTGCAGCAATTGCCATTGAAGCAGCAAATAAAGCTACAAAAGCACCTAAACAAGCTATGAAATAACTTACATTTGGAACTTGCGAAAATAAATCGTGAGAGCGAATTACCAAATAAACACCAGCAGTTACCATCGTAGCAGCGTGAATTAATGCTGAAACTGGTGTTGGACCTGCCATCGCATTTGCTAGCCAAGTATGGAATGGAAATTGAGCTGATTTACCCATAGCACCAACAAATAATAAAGCAGCAATTAAAGTTAATAAATTAGGATTTAACATTTCGTGAAAGCTTAATATAGCAAATACTTCTTTATAACTTAAAGTTCCGAAATTAAAATATATTAAAAATATTCCTAAAAGCATTGCAAAATCGCTTATTCTATTCATAATAAAAGCTTCATTTGCTGCTAATGAGAATTTTTCATTTTGATACCAAAAGCCGATTAATAACCAAGAGCATAGACCAACGCCTTCCCATCCAACAAATAATAATAAGAAATTATCGCTCATTACTAAAATTAACATACAAAATACGAATAAGCCTAAAAATGCAAAGAATTTATTAAAGCCTTCATCGTGTTCCATATAATAAATACTATAAAAATGCACACAAGTAGCGACTAATGTTACAACGCACATCATAGTAAGGCTAACAGAATCTATTAAAAAGCCAAAATTAACATTTAAAATTCCTATCCAATGACCCAAACTAATATACAAATTCTTATCTGCTAAATAATATAAAGATATAAAAGCAAAAATACAAGCTAAAAGCATTAAATAAGAACAAAAATAACCTATTACTTTATTTTTTGGAGAAAAAGAATAAATTCCTGCAAAAATTGCACTTAATAATGGTAAAAATAAAACACATAATAAACTCATTTGCACTCTCCAAAATCTAGACTTTTATCGCGTCTATATTTAATCACACAAAAGCTAAGCCCAATAGCTACTTCGCAAGCTGCTATTGCCATAATAAAAATAGCAAAAACTTGCCCATCTAAAGCATTGTGCATTTTTGAAATTGCTACAAAAGCTAAATTTGCAGCATTTAACATTATTTCAGTAGATATAAAAAACATTATTAAATTCTGTCTTTTTAATACTCCTACTAAACCAATCAAAAACAATACAATTGATAATAATAAATAATTCATTGTTCTTCCTTTATCTTCTTTGCTACTAGCACGATAGCTGCTATTATTACCATTAGTAAAACCACTGCAACTATCTCAAAAGCTAAAAGGTATTTTGTAAATAAAATAATCCCTAAACTACGAGTATTTTCAAGCTCTTCGCTAACCAATAAACTTGATTGAGATAAATTTAACTTAAATCCTAAAGTCATAATTATCATAAGAACACTCGCTAAAATACTTAAACTAAAAAAAGTTTTTTTATGTTTTAGCTTTTCTTTTAATTCTTTGCTTAAATCAAAAAACATCATAGCAAAACTATAAAGCCCTAAAACAGCACCACTATATACTATAATTTGAGCAGCACCCAAAAACTCTGCTCCTAATAAAAAATAATGAGCGCTTAAAAATACCATTCCGCAAGCAAGAGAGCTAAGAGAATATAAAATATTTTTAGAACTTACCGCAATTATAAAAAATCCCGCAACTAAAGCAGCGAAAATATAAAATATAATTAACTCAAACATCTTTTGCCTCTTTATTCGTTTTATCTTCTTTTGTATCGCTAGAATTTGAAATTGAAGCTTCACTTTCTCTTGCTTTCATTACATCATAATAATTTGGCGTAACTTTTACAAAATCATCAGCATCAGCTCTTAAACTTCCAGCACCTTCAAATTCAACTTGATTAATTAGATTATCAATTGGAGTTAATATATCTTTTTTATGTGCAAAATATGACCTTTGCTCTGCTGCATTTTCATATTCAACACCATGCACGATAGCAAGTTCAGGACAAACTTCAGCACAAAATCCACAATAAATACAACGACCAAGATTAATAGAATAATTACTTACTAATTTTCTACCATCATCGCCTAATTTTGTCTCCATTCTAATACAATTTGAAATACAAATTTTTTCACACAACCCACAACCAATACAGCGTTCATTTTCGCTTTCAATAAATCTTTGCAATCTATGCACAGCACGATAACGATTATCTAATTTGATTTTTTCCATTGGATATTTAATAGTTGCTGAATTACCCCTTTTTAAGGTTTCATTAATTATAAATGCCAAACCACTGATTAAATCAGTATTTAAACATCTTTTAACACTTCTTATAAATTTTTCATAAGGAGTAAGAATTAATTTTCTTTTTTCATCTACTACATAATATTTTTTCATATATTCTCCTTATAAAGCCAATAACGCAGTTATGATTAAATTAGCACCCGCAACAGGTAATAATATTAAATAACTCATTCTCATAACTTGATCAGCCCTTAAATGTGGGAAAGTCCCCCTAGCCCAAAAATACCAAGAAAATACAAAGCATATTTTTAAAATCATAGCAATAGCGCCTGGTATGAAATAAAAATCGTTATATCCACCTAAAAATAATAAAGTAATCAAAATTGAGCCTAAAATCATACTAGCATATTCGCCTATAAAAAACATTCCCCAGCGAAGACCACTATATTCAGTGCCATAACCTGCAACTAATTCAGGGTCGTTTTCTGCTAGACATAAAGGAGTTCTGTTTGTTTCAATAAAAATTGCTATTGTAAATAAAACAAATGCAATTGGTTGTTTAAATACTAACCAAGATAAAATTCCACCTTCTTGATAAGCATTAATATCAACTAAGCTCATAGAACCAGTTAATAAAACAACAGCCAATAAACAAAGACCACTAACGCCTTCATAAGATATGATAGTAACAAGCCCCCTAGCACCACCTATTAAAGGATATTTACTAGAACTTGACATACCACCTAAAAATATAGCATAAGCACAGAGTGATGAGCATCCAGCAATATATAAAACTGCTATATTTACATCAGCAATAATTGGTTTTATCGTATGCCCAAATAATGTAAATTCAGGAAAAATCGGCACAGCAGCAAAAGCCATAAAAGCACAAATTGCTGATACTAAAGGAGCTACTTTAAATACTTTACTATTTGTCATATATGGGATTAAATCTTCTTTTGTAAATAATTTAATCATATCAGGAACAATTTGTAAAACACCAGCAGGTCCTACCATATCAGGCCCAAGTCTTCTATGAACATAACCTAAAACCTTTCTTTCTAAATAAGTTGCAAATCCAGCTAATGAAGCAAAAATTGCAATTACTAAAAGACATTTAATCAGCGTAACGATTATAAAAAACATAGTCTCACTCATAGCTAATTTCCTTTATATTTAACGCATAGTAGCGTCTTGTTTTAAAGAATTTATAAGGATTAATCTTATCATCAAAAGTAGGTAAATAAGCACCATTTTCAATATTCTTATCTAAAACTACTTTTATAATAATTTCATCTTTATCATCATAAATCTTAACCATAGAATTTTCTTTTAAATTATGTTTAGCTAGATAATCTTTACTTGCGTAAAGTGAAGCACATTCGTTAAAAAAGCTTGATTTATTAGTATATTTTGATAGATTTCCAATTGGGTTTGCAAGTATTACAATATCATCTTTTTTACATTCGCAAGTTGATTTTATATTTTGTGGAATTTGATTATCTTGTTTTAAATTCTTTACAAACTCACAAGTATCAATTAAATACCCACGATGATTATTTCCTGCATTATCATAATAATTTGTCAAATCATCAAAAGCAATATTTAAAAAGCCTTTATCTTTAGGTAATTGCTCTGTATATTCAATCGTATAAAGTGCATCTAATCCAAGAGCATTTGCTAAATCATTTAAATAATATCCTTTAAATTTAAGTGCAGCATTCGTAGGAACAAGCCTTTTATCATAATTTACAAATGTTCCTTCTTGCTCAAGTAGATTTGAACTAGCAAGATTATTATGCTCATCATTTGAAAATGAGAAATCTCCACGCTCATTATATCCTAGAGTAAAACCATCACTAGCTTTACTTAATTTACATAATAAACTTACGCCTAAAGTATTAGTGCGTGGTGGGATTAACATAACTTTAAAATCAGTTAATTTTTGAATATTTGCAAGTAAATACGCTAAATATTTTGCATTTTCATGGTAAAAATAATCATTTCCGATAATTAAAGTAAAATTAGCTTTTTTAAGTAATAAATCTTTTAATTTATCTTCATCAAATCCTAATTCTTTAGCTAGGCTTGATTTTTTGATTGTTTCTTGCTTTTTCTCTTTAATCTCATTGCCTTCAGCATCTTTACTTTTAACTTCTACTTCAATTTGTTCTTCATAAAAAGCGTCTTTGATATATGCTAAATCCTGTGGCAAGTCTTTTGCAAAATATTGTAAAATAAATTCTAAAACTTGAGCTTCTTTACCATAATCACAATTTACACTTACAAAATTCTTAGCAATTTTTGAAAATTTTGTATCTTTAATAGGATGAAAATAAAGCCCAGCACCCTTATTCATAACAATTGCATTATTTACCTTATAAGATAAAGTAGGATTATCGTGTCTTAAAAAACTTCCTGCAATTACGATAAAATCAGATTTTTTAACATCATCACTACTTGCATTATAAAAACTACCTGAATGA
The DNA here is from genome assembly GCF_018501135.1 of Campylobacter sp. 2018MI13. Lineage (NCBI taxonomy): Bacteria > Pseudomonadati > Campylobacterota > Epsilonproteobacteria > Campylobacterales > Campylobacteraceae > Campylobacter > Campylobacter sp. 2018MI13. The sequence goes on from NZ_JAHCZC010000001.1 coordinate 45,151, forward strand.
GCGCAAAAAGTCTTTAAGAAATCTTGAAAACATAAAGCTTCATTATTTACTAAATTAAAGCCATATTTTTGTCTAAGTAATTCTAAAATATATGCTTCTTCATTTGTTATATAGCTATTAAATTTCACATTTTTAATTTTATTATCTTTAAACAACGATACTAAGCGATTAAACTCTACTTCATCTTTACCTTTACAATCACTTGCTATATCATAAGCAAATCTTGCAGCCTTATTTAAAGTAGTAAAATGAAAATCATTTGAAACTCTATAAACCATCTTAGTATTATCTTTAATACTTTTTTGTTTAACATCATAATACATAAGCTCACAATCACTACTATGTGGATTACTAGCAGGTATGCGAGTAAGTTCCCAAGCATTTGAGCGATATTGAAAATTCTTATTAATAATTGCACCAGTCGGACAAACACTAACACACTCAGCACATTCTTGACAATCTAAAGTCGTTCCATTTTGTGGAGCTATTAGTGATTTTTGAAATTTTGTCCAAACTGCATAAGCATCTTTACTCATAGTATCTTTAAAATCTTTATCAGGTGCATCTCCACCACGAGCTATAGTTTTTAACTCACTATCTCCGATTTTGTCCTTACATACGGTAATACATCTTTCACAAACTATACAAAGACTTGGGTCATATTGTAAAGCACCCCAATCTTGATGTCTTCTATCTATTTCTTTTATCCAATGATTTTGAGTATCTACTTGTGCTTTATGCGTGAAATTCTGTAATTCACATTCTCCACTTTTATCACAAACTCCGCATTGTAATGGGTGATTTATGCAATAAGTTTGCATAATAGCATTTCTTTCGTCCCATAATTCTTTAGTATTGCTTAATACTTGCATTCCATCTTTTACTTTAGTATTACAAGCGTATGAGCGTTTGCCATCAATTTCAACCATACACATTCTACAAGCTAAAGTTGGACTGCAATCATTTAAATAGCAAATTGCAGGTATGAAAATATCATTAGCACGAGCAACTTGTAAAACATAATCGCCATCATTAGCTAAGCATTCTTTACCATTAATGTTAATTTTCATTGCTTACTCCTTTAACCACACAAGGACTAAACGCATAAGCATTATCTTTTTTACTTAATGCAAATAATCCTTTTAAACTATTATCAATTTTTACTTTCTTTTTTAATGTTTTAGTTTTTGTTTTAATTTCTACTAAATCAAATTCTTTAATTTTTGCAAGATTTGCAAAAGCTGGACTTACTATAAAATCATCATTATCTAAACATTCATATAAAATAAGCCCATTATTATCATCTAATTCAACCAACTCAACATCTTTTAATTCATAATCAAACATAAGTTTTAAATCAAAATGTTTAGCCAATTTACTTGCAAAATAATATATACTTTTGTCTTTATGATAAAGCAAATTACTATCTAATAAAATTAAATCAGCACTCTTTAAAAATTCTAAAATCTCACTAGCTTCTTCTTCTCCAAAACAACTCTCAGCACTAAGTTCGCCTATATCAAATTCGCTTAAATTAAGCATAGTGCAAAACAATGCTAAAACATAGCTTTCGGTTCCTAGTTCGCATTTATAAAATTTTTGTTTTAATCTCTCATCGTAAAAACTACCGATATTTACTATTTCATCTTGGCTAAAATGACTTAAGACTTCTTTACTTGCATAATTTAAGAAGCTTAATATTTTCATTTTGCTTCCTTTTTAATAACTATAGTCCAATCACTTTGATTAAACTTAAGTGAGTTCATCATCTTACAATTATTATTAGCTACAAATTCATAAGATTTATCAATATTAGAAAAATCTCCGATTTCAAATAAAACAACCAAAACTTCATTAACTTTAGCATTATCAATATGAGTTTTTAAATCAGCAAATAAATCTTTACTTTTTCTAAGGTCAATTCTTCTCATCTATCAATCTCCCCTAAAACAATATTTGTTGAACCCATAATAGCCACAACATCAGCCACATAAGTTCCAACCAAAAGCTCTTCATAAAACGAACAATGCCAAAAACTAGGAGTTCTAGCTTTAAGACGATAAGGTCTAGTTGAACCATCACTTTTAATAAAATATCCAAGCTCTCCTTTAGGACTTTCTGTTGGCACATATACATCTCCAACAGGTGGGCGAAGACCTTGAGTAACTAATACGAAATGCTGCATTAAAGAATAATTTTGAGTCATAATTTGTTCTTTACTTGCACTTACAAATTCTTTATTGTTGCAAATTAATTCAGGAGAACTCTCTCTATACATAGGCACTAATTGTCTAAGTATTTTTACACTCTCACGAAACTCTTGCATATAGCATTTATATCTTGCGTAAGTATCTCCTTGGTTTGCAACCGGAACACCAAATTGAACTTCATTATAAAGTAAATATGGCTCTTCTTTTCTAATATCCCATTCAATTCCACTTCCACGAAGCATTACGCCACTACAACCCCAGCTTAATGCTTGTTCTTTTGTAACAACCCCAACGCCTTCTGTTCTAAGACGCCAAATTCTATTATCATCAAGTAAGGTTTCATAATCTTTTACATCGTTTAAGAATTTATCACAAAATGCTAATAATTCTTGAGTAAAATTGGCAGGTAAATCAAGCATTGCACCACCTATTCTCATAGATGAATGTGTAAGTCTTGCACCACAATATTTTTCTATTAAATCCATAACATATTCACGCTCTCTAAAGCAATATAAAAATACAGTCATTGCTCCAATATCAAGTGCGTGAGTTGCAAGCCATAATAAATGACTAGCAAGTCTATTTAATTCTAATAACATCATTCTAATGATTTGAGCTCTTCTAGGAATTTCTAAACCACAAAGCTTCTCAACAGCTGCTACATAAGCATAGTTATTTGCACTTGCTGCTACATAATCCATTCTATCAGTAGTTGGAATAAATTCTTGATAAATCATATTTTCAGCCATTTTTTCCATACCACGATGCATATAACCAATCATTGGAGTGCATTTAACTACTTTTTCCCCATCAAGCTCTAACACTAATCTTAAGTTTCCGTGTGAGCTTGGGTGCTGAGGACCAAGATTTATAATCATTCTGCCATCTTCTTTACTAAAGGCTACATTTTCATAATAAGGTTTTAACTTTGATGGTATTTGCATTATCTTCTTCCTTCTATGAATTTTGAATCAGCACGCTTAACTTTCTTAACAAACATTACGCCTTCATCTTCTTGATATTCTTGTTTATAAGCAATACTAATAGGCTCAGCTCCTTTTGGAACTTCGTGATAAATTCTAGAAAAATTATTTGTATCATTACAATCAACTCTTCCTGAATCACGATTTTCAGGCCCTACAACTTCACGATATTCCTTACCAAAAATTCTATCTATTTCATACCATTTGGCAAATTCATCTCCTTCTAAAGGATAAGATTTTTTAAGTGGATAATCAAACCAATCATCAGGCATTAATAGTCTTTTTAAGTTAGGGTGATTAATAAAATTTACACCCAACATATCATAAGCTTCTCTTTCAGACCAATTTAAACCCTTAAATACACAAACTCCACTTTCAATAGTTTCATCTGCTTTACAGGTTGTAACTATTCTAAGCCTTTGCTTTTTATTCATATTTAATAAAAGATATTGAACTTCATAAGAATTATCTTTAGCTAAATAATCAGAACAAATCAATTCAGTAAAAGTTGTAAAACCTAAATCTTTAGCCTTTCTTAAAGCCTTTAAATTATCTTCTTTATTGATTATAAAAACTGCAATATCAAGCTCAATAAAAGAATTTAAAATAGAAAAATTATTATTAAACTCATCAAATAAATATTCAAATTCACTACCTTTTATATCAATTTTAGTAGTTTGTGGTGCGTGATAAAATCTATCTTTGTAGTAGTCTTGCTTTTGCGCATTAATCTTGTCTTTATATTCTCTCATTACACCAACCTTTTTGCTGCTATTTTTTTAGATATTTTTTCTTTTCTAATTTTCTTTTGAAGTATCATTAAAGCAAACTGAAAACTTTCAGGGCGTGGAGCACAACCAGGAACATAAATATCAACAGGAACTATCCTATCAACACCTTGAACCGTTGAATAAGTATTAAACATACCACCAGTGTTTGCACAACTACCAACAGATATAACCCACTTTGGATCAGGCATCATATCGTATAATCTTCTTGTAAATTCTGCATGTTTTTTACTAAGAGTTCCAGCTACAAGCATTACATCGCTATGTCTTGGACTTGCTCTAAAAATAGTTCCAAATCTATCAAAATCATACCTTGAACCACCACCAGCCATCATCTCAATAGCACAACAAGCAAGACCATAAGAAAATGCCCATAAAGAGTTACTTTGACCCCAACCAACTAACTTATCTACCGAAGTTAAAGCTATTGGCATTCCATTTGTGTTTAATTGATGCTCTGCCATTGTAACGCTCCTTTTTTATACGCATAGATAAAACCAACTAAAAGTAAAACAAAAAAACAAACCATTTCAATCAATGCAAAAAGTCCTAATTGCTTATACATTAAAGCCCAAGGATACATAAAAACAACTTCTATATCAAACAAGATAAAAATTAAAGCAAAAATAAAAAATTGTGAATTTATTTTAACTGCTTGTTTTTGCGGTAAAGGTCCGCACTCATAAGGTCCTAAGCCTAATTTTTTTCTATTTTTTCTAGCTAAAGAATTTCCTATTGTTTTTGCTAAAAAAACTAGTCCAAAAAATAAGCCTGTAGCAATAACTAACATTGCTAAAATGCCGAAATACTGAATATCCACATCTGAACTAGACATTTTAATTCCTTTCAAAATTTTTTTGGATTTACTAAAAAATAATTCGTAAATGATAGTGAAAAAAACTTAATTATTTCTTGTTCTCAATTAAGGTTAAAAGTATTAAAACTTTTTTAAGAAAAATATTATATAATCACGACTTTTTAATAAATTTTTTGAAAGGATGAAACGTGCCTACCATAAATCAATTGGTTAGAAAAGAACGCAAAAAAGTGATTGTTAAATCAAAATCACCAGCGTTAAAAGATTGCCCACAAAGACGTGGCGTTTGTACAAGAGTTTATACTACAACTCCTAAAAAACCTAACTCAGCGTTAAGAAAAGTTGCAAAAGTTAGATTAACAACAGGATTTGAAGTTATTAGTTATATTGGTGGTGAAGGACACAACCTACAAGAACACAGCATCGTTTTAGTGCGTGGCGGAAGGGTTAAAGACTTACCAGGTGTTAAGTATCACATCGTTCGTGGTGCTTTAGATACTGCAGGTGTTGCAAAGAGAACAGTTTCAAGATCAAAATATGGAACAAAAAGACCAAAGCCAGGTCAAGCAGCAGCTCCTACAAAAGGCAAAAAATAAAAACGAGTTTCACAGATTTGCAGCTTAGATATGCGGCATAATTTGAGTAAATTATAATTTAAAGTTGAAGAGGAAAAAATGAGAAGAAGAAGAGCACAAGTTAGAGAAGTTCTAGCTGATCCTATTTATGGTAGTAAAGTAATTACAAAATTTATTAATTCATTAATGTATGATGGTAAAAAATCTGTTGCTACTGAAATTTTATATGGTGCGATTGATTTAATATCGTCTAAAAATAGCGAAGTTAAAGGTATAGATATATTTAATGATGCTATTGAAAATGTAAAACCTGTCTTAGAAATTAAAGCACGCCGTGTTGGTGGTGCAACTTATCAAGTTCCTGTTGAAGTTCGCCCTGTTCGCCAACAAGCGCTAGCAATTCGCTGGATTATTCTAAACGCTAGAAAAAGAAGCGAAAGAACAATGATTGAAAAATTAGCAGGTGAGTTAATGGATGCAGCAAATAGCAAAGGTGCAGCATTCAAGAAAAAAGAAGATACTTACAAAATGGCAGAAGCGAACAAAGCATTTGCACATTATAGATGGTAAAAAGGAGTTAAAATGGCAAGACAAACTCCTTTATCTCGTGTTAGAAATATTGGTATTGCTGCGCACATTGACGCAGGTAAAACTACAACATCAGAAAGAATTTTATTCTTTACTGGTATGAGTCATAAAATTGGTGAAACTCACGAAGGTACAGCTACAATGGACTGGATGGAGCAAGAAAAAGAGCGTGGTATTACAATTACTTCAGCTGCTACAACTTGCTTTTGGAAAGACCACCAAATCAACCTAATTGACACCCCAGGCCACGTTGACTTTACTATTGAAGTTGAGCGTTCAATGAGGGTTTTAGATGGTGCTGTATCAGTATTTTGCTCTGTTGGTGGAGTTCAACCACAAAGTGAAACCGTATGGAGACAAGCAAATAAATATCATGTTCCAAGAATAGTATTCGTAAATAAAATGGATAGGGTTGGAGCAAATTTTTATAATGTTGAAGCACAAATTAAAAATCGTTTAAAAGCTAATCCAGTTCCAATTCAAATTCCAATTGGTGCTGAAGACACATTCCGTGGTGTAGTTGATTTAGTAAAAATGGTTGCTTATGTTTGGGATGATGATAAAAAACCAACAGATTATACAGAAATTGAAATTCCAGCTGACTTAAAAGAAAAAGCTGAAGAATATAGAACAAAATTAGTAGAAGCAGTTGCTGAAACTAGTGAAGAACTAATGGATAAATACCTAGGTGGAGAAGAATTAACAAACGATGAAATCTACAAAGGTATCAAAAAAGGTTGCCTTGATTTATCAATTATTCCTATGTGCTGTGGAACTGCATTCAAAAACAAAGGTGTTCAACCACTACTAGATGCTGTTGTAAAATACTTACCAGCTCCTGATGAAGTTGCAGATATTCGTGGTCAATATGAAGACGGCACAGAAACAAGTGTTAAATCAACTGATGATGGCGAATTTGCAGGATTAGCATTCAAAATTATGACTGACCCATTCGTTGGACAACTTACTTTCGTTCGTGTTTATCGTGGAAAACTTGAAAGTGGTAGTTATGCTTACAATGCAACAAAAGATAAAAAAGAAAGAATTGGTCGTTTATTAAAAATGCACTCAAACAAGCGTGAGGAAATTAAAGAACTTTATGCTGGAGAAATTGGTGCTATCGTAGGTCTAAAAGATACACTAACAGGTGATACTTTAGCAAGTGAAAAAGATAAAGTAATTTTAGAAAAAATGGATTTCCCTGATCCTGTTATTAGTGTTGCAGTTGAACCAAAAACTAAAGCTGACCAAGAAAAAATGGGTATCGCACTTAATAAACTTGCACAAGAAGACCCAAGCTTTAGAGTTTCAACTGATGAAGAAAGCGGACAAACTATTATTTCAGGTATGGGTGAATTACACCTTGAAATTATCGTAGATAGAATGCTTAGAGAATTTAAAGTTGATGCTGAAGTAGGTAAACCACAAGTTGCTTATCGTGAAACAATCCGCCAAAGTGTTGAGCAAGAATACAAATATGCAAAACAATCTGGTGGTCGTGGTCAATATGGACATGTATTCTTACGCCTTGAGCCACTTGAGCCAGGTAAAGGATACGAATTCGTTAATGATATTAAAGGTGGGGTTGTTCCAAAAGAATATATTCCTGCAGTTGATAAAGGTATTCAAGAAGCATTACAAAATGGTGTTTTAGCTGGATATCCTGTAGAAGACGTAAAAGTTACACTATTTGATGGAAGTTATCACGAAGTTGACTCAAGCGAAATGGCATTTAAATTAGCTGCTTCAATGGGCTTTAAAGAAGGTGCTAGAAAAGCTGGTGCTGTAATACTTGAACCTATTATGAAAGTTGAAGTTGAAACACCTGAAGATTATATGGGTGATGTAATTGGAGATTTAAATAAACGCCGTGGTCAAGTAAATAGTATGGATGAGCGTGGTGGAAATAAAATCATCGCAGCATTCTGCCCACTTGCTGAAATGTTTGGATATTCAACTGACTTAAGAAGCCAAACACAAGGTCGTGCTACATATTCAATGGAATTTGACCACTATAGTGAAGTTCCAAGAAATGTTTCTGAAGAAATCATCAAAAAAAGAAATATGTAATATCTAAACTAGGGATTAAAATCCCTAGTTCTTCAAAAAATAATAATCAAATCTTTTAGTCCTCATAGCTCAGCTGGATAGAGCGTAGAATTCCTAATTCTAAGGCCACAGGTTCAAATCCTGTTGGGGACACCACTTAATATTTATTTGAAAATATATTTAAGCTTCTAAAGTATTTTTTATAATTATTATATATTTTTATCTTTACTTATAAAAACATACAATAAGACTTAAAATATTTAAAAAATTACTAAGAAACAATCATAAATAAATAGCGAGTGATAAAGCATAAAATATAAAAGGCACAAAGAAAGCGTTTCTGCTATATTTATGTGAGATATAACCAATCTAATAATTTAACTAAATGTATAAGTGATTTTGCATTCTCTTTATTAAATACTATTAAAAAATACTCTTAATATTTTAAAATATTAATTCTAATATATTTAATCGATTTTAAGCTTAATATATTGATTTGTATACTAAAATTGCAAATGCTAATGCAGTATAATTTATGTATTTTAATTCTAAAATGTTTAAATATATTATTTCCAATTAACTAAACTTGCAATTATAACAATCTTAAATATTCACGGATAAGACTATGATTATTAAATGTAACCAAGATAGATAAAATAATATTGTAATTATTAGCATATAAATTAAAGCTTTATACCATAAGTTTAAATAAATATAAGAGTAATTGAAACGCTTGAAATAAAAAAGCTTTTATTATCAATAAAAAACATATATTATAAATTAAATACTACAAACCTTATTTTTATTTTACAAATACTATCACTATACTTTTCTAATTTATAACATATACTTAAAATAATTATCTATATATTATTTATAAATAATTTAAAATAATACTTTTAAAATTTTATAAAATAATATATAAAAAATATATATTTGTTTAAATTAATAGTATGAAAAACTATATTAATTTATTTAAATAAAATTAATAATTTAGGTAATTAATTAATAAATATTATTAAAAGATAATATATTTTATTTAATTATTAATATTAGTTAGTATAATTCAGTTTTAATTTATTTTTAAGGAGATTTTATGACTTTTACAAAACCTAGCGATAGGCGTTTGGCTTTATCTTTTTGGATTGGAATTCTAGCTGGAATATTCGGTGCTATTGTTAAATGGGGCTGGGAAGTGCCATTTCCACCAAGAAATCCTAATTTTGTTTGGCCTCTTGATGCATTAGAAAGAACCACTCCACCTAAAATATTTTTAGAACAAATTGGTATGCCTACTGATTTTACTTATATGTTTTCAGGTATGGATATGCCTTTATCAATTTTCATTGTTCATGTTGGATTTTCAATCGTATTTGGTGTTATGTATTGTATGATTGCAGAAATTTGGCCTCGTATTAAAATGTGGCAAGGTGCTGTATTTGGATTCTTCGTATATTTATTCGCGCATGTAATTGTAATGCCTTTAATAGCACAAGTTCCTCCTTTATCACAAATTCCATTTGATGAACATTTATCAGAAATATTTGGACATATTGTATGGCTATGGGGAATGGAAATAGTAAGAAGAGATATAAGAAATAGAATTACAAAATCACCTGATATTGAATAAGCTTTACACACCTTTTATAGGTGTGTAAATTAATTTTTACTTGCACTAGCTTTTATAGCTTTTATAAAAGCACTTCTAACAGCTTCATCTTCTAAAACATTAACACCTTTTATACTAACTCCAGCAGGAGAACATACGCCTTCTTTAATTAATGCTGGATGATTATTAGCAATTAAACTCTCAAAACTGGCAAATAATGATTTTACCAACTCATAAGCTTTATCGTTTTTAAGCCCTATGCTAACTCCACCATTAGCTAAAGCTTCAGCAACTAATGCTAAAAACGCAGGGGCACAACCATTAATAGCCATAGCTAAATTAAGCTCATTTTCATTCTCACATTCTATTGCCACCCCAAAACCTTTAATAATATTTAAAGCTAAATCAAAATATTTATGAGTTTTATCTCCTACATAAGTAGTGCAAGATTTATTGTATTCAGCAGCAATATTTGGCATAATTTTTAAATAATATTCAGATGCAATTACTTTTAAACTATCAATACTAATTCCTGCTAAAGGACTAATGATAATTTTTGCAGTTTTACCTAAAAATTTTTTACTAACTTCATCTAAATTATATGGCTTAAAGCATAAAATACAAATCTTATTAGCAATATCAAATTCTTCATAAGAAATACAATTTTTAATACCTACATTTAATTTATTTCTTACTACAAAAACCACATTAAAATTTGAATTTTCTAATCCTTTAGCAATAGCTTTCGCCATTTTGCCATTGCCAAGGATATAAATATTTTCATTCATTGCTTTAGTTCATTCATATTTTGTTGTAAGAAATTTTTAATCTTTTCTGTTGGATGATAGAATGGATATTGAGTTGGGTCTAAAATAATTTGTGCCATAGTGTTATTATCGTGGTTTAAAATCACCGGAGCTAACATATTTATAGTAGATTCTTCAACGCTTTTATTTAAAATCAAAATATTATAAATTTCAATATTTGAACTAGCTGTAACTTCAAGTAAAGCTTTGTAAGAAAGTGGCATATCAAATTCGTATTCTTTACAAATAGCATAAGGATTTAGCATAGTAAATGTAAAACCTCTACCATCAACACTCTTTAATCTCGCGAAACAATCATACATTTTTTCTAACTCTACTTTTGTAGTATCTTCAAAACCTAATATAGGAAACTTAACTTCAAATATCATTATTTCTCCTTTAAAAAAATATCCTAAGTATATAATAAATATTTAACATTAGAACTTATAATCGCCTTTTTAAAGGAAAATAAATGAAAAAACTTAATATTTTTTTACTAATTTTAACGATATTTTTTAGCGCTTGTGCTAGCAATAAAAAAGATATGTTTGATGATTATAATTTAAGCGATAGTGCTTGGTTAGAAAAAATCATTGAAAGTGTAAAAAAGAATGATTTAGAAAAAGCAGATAGTGATTATATATCTTTGTATAGCGAGCATATAAATAGCCCACTTTTAGCAAGTGCTATGCTAATTTTATCACAAGCACACGCAAATGAACACGAATATTTGTTAGCAAATTATTACATAGATGAATATATAAAGCTATATGGTAATAGCCAAAATTACGAATGGCTAAATTATCTTAAAATTAGAAATAATTTTTATGCTTTTTCATTGCCTAATAGAAATCAATATTTGCTTTTAGATTCAATTAAAGATGCTGATATTTTCTTATCTACTTATAAAAATTCAAAATATACGCCTTTAGTAAATAGCATTAAGACTAAATTAAATCTTACTCAAATTATGCTAGATACTGATATTAGGAATTTATATAGAAGAATGGGGCATGATATAAGCGAAGAAATCTATGATAAAAAGATTAAAGATAGTGATTTAAACGATATTAAATATATAAAACCAAGACTTCCTTGGTATAGAAGATTATTTGAAAGCAGCTACGCACTTTGATTTAGGAATTTAATTCCTAAATTTTATTTAATTAAAATTCCTTAACACAAAATCATCATTAAGTCTATTAAAATCAATCGTTTTAATGCTTTGCTTTAGATTAGCAATATTTGGCACTTCTAGGAATTTTTGCAAATAATATTTATTTTTATAACCCTTTTTTCTTAAATACTCATTCATCTTAAGCACTTCATCAACGCTAAGTAAGTCAAAATGCCAAGTAGTTCTTATTTCAAATTCTGCTTTAAAATCTAGCAAAATATCTAAAGTCTTATCAAACTCATCAAAATAATCAAGCCCCGTAAGAGCTTTTAATTTCTCTTTAGGAGCTTTAAAATCAATAGCAAAATAATTTGCTAAATCATTTTCTAAAATATTTTTAATTACCTTAGGATTTGAGCCATTGCTATCAATTTTGATTAAATAGCCTAAGCTTTTTGCTAATTTTATATAATCTAATAAATTAGAAGAATTAGTGCATTCTCCACCACTAAAAACAACCCCATCAACCAAACCTACCCTACTTTCTAAAAAGCTTTTTAATTGATTCTTACTTACATTAGAAAAACCATTTATAATATGCTCGTTATAGCAATATTTACACCTTAAATTACAACCTGCAATCCACACTATGCAAGAGATATAATTAGGATAATCAATCACACTAAAAGGGGTAATATCATAAATCATTTGATAACAAACATTTTCCTTTCTTTATGTTCGCCTTTTTTGCCTAGATTAAAGCTTTCTACGGGTCTATGATAACCCATTACTCTAGTATAAACCATACATTTTGTTCTTTTGTCGTTATTTTTCATTCTTTCTCCTTTAATAATTCATCACATTTAGGGCAATATTCATACTCTCCTGCAATATATCCATGTATTGGACATACACTAAAAACAGGCGTTATCGTAAAATATGGCAAACGATAATTATTCGCTATTTTTTGAACCAATCTTTTACAAATTTCTTTGTTTTCTAATCTTTCTTTCATATAAAGATGAAGAACAGTTCCACCCGTATAAGCACACTGCAAATCATCTTGCATATTGAGTGCAAAAAATGGATCATCAGTGTAATTTACAGGTAGTTGTGTGCTATTTGTATAATAAATCTCATCACCATTTCCTGCTTGGATAATATCTTTAAATCTTTTTTTATCTTCTTTAGCAAAACGATAAGTCGTCCCTTCTGCTGGAGTGGCTTCAAGATTATATAAATTACCTGTTTCTTCTTGAAATTGCTTGATTTTTTCTCTAATATAATTTACTAATTTAATGCAAAAATCTTTTCCGATTTCTGAACTTATATCATAAGCATCATTACTAAAATTCCTAAGCATTTCATTAGCCCCATTTATCCCTATGGTTGAAAAATGATTATTAAAACTTGGCAAATACCTTTTAGTATAAGGATAAAGCCCCCTATCATACATTTTTTGAATGAAAGCCCTTTTTAATTCAAGACTATCACGGGCTAAAATTAATAGCTCATCTAAGCGTTTATAAAGACCCTTTTCATCTGCTTTATATAAATATCCCAAACGAGCTAGATTAATAGTAACTACACCAATACTTCCTGTCATTTCAGCACTTCCAAAAAGCCCACCACCACGCTTTAACAATTCTCTTAAATCAAGCTGAAGCCTACAACACATAGAGCGAACCGCATTTGGTTTATAAGCATTTTCATCTTCTACTTTATTGCCAAACTCATCTAATTTATATTGTGAGCCTAAGAAATTTTGAAAATATGATGAGCCCATTTTTGCTGTATTTTCAAAAATCGCATCAGCTACTTCGCTATTCCAATCAAATTCTTCAGTAAGATTTATAGTAGGTATTGGAAAGGTAAAAGGCTGATGATTTTTATCGCCTTCGCTTAAAACTTCATAAAATATCCTAACAATTCTTTGCATTTCTTCTTCAAAATCACCATAAGTTAGCTCTTCTAGTGAGTTTTTGCCACGCATTTTTGCCTTTTGTTCTAACTCATCATCTTTTATGCCCTTAAAAAAATGAATATCATTAGTGGTTGGAAATTGATTTTTTAAATCTTGCGGACAAACTATGTCTAAAGTAATATTAGTAAATGGACTTTGCCCCCAACGAGCAGGGACATTTAGGTTATAAACAAAACTTATTAAAGCCTTTTTAATCTCTAAATCACTCAATTTATCTTTAAAAACATAAGGAGCAAGATAAGTATCAAAGCTTGAAAACGCTTGAGCTCCAGCCCATTCGCTTTGTAAAATACCCAAAAAATTAGCCATTTGCCCTAAAGCTTCTTTAAAATGCCTAGGAGCTTTGCTTTCAACCCTACTTCTTACTCCATTAAATCCTTCATTTAATAATACTCTTAAACTCCAACCCGCACAATATCCACTAAGACAATCTAAATCGTGTATATGAAAATCAGCATTCCTATGTGCTAAGCCCATTTCATCACTATAGACATTATCTAGCCAATAATTTGCAATAACTTTTCCTGCAGTATTATTTATAAGTCCTGCGTGAGAATAGCCTGTGTTTGAATTAGCATTAATTCTCCAATCGCTTTTGTTTATATATTCGCTTATTGTATTTGAGCAGTTAATATAAGTGCCATATTCTAGGTCTTTTTCACGACGAAGTTTTCTAGTGTGTCTATAAAGCATAAAGTTTTTCAATACTTCAAATTCTTTTTCATTAAATAGTGTTTTTTCAATTTTGTCTTGTATTTCTTCAACGCTTACTAAGTCTTTGTTTTCACACTCTTTAATAACTAAAGATATTAAAGAATTTGAAGCTTCTTTATTGCAACTTGCATAAGCTTTTTTGATAGCATTTTCTATCTTATAAGGTTTAAAAACTTCTTTTAATCCATTTCTTT
>NZ_JAHCZC010000198.1:0-490 GCF_018501135.1 Campylobacter sp. 2018MI13
TCAGCAACAAGTTTTAAGCTAGCTTCACCTTTAATATCAGTTCCAATTACATTAAATGTAAACTTGTAATCTCCAAAGTTATTGCAACCTAATTCTGGAACATATTTAAATTTACCATCAACAGCAAGAACTGAATCAGTTTTAATTAACTTATCATTATAAGTGATAAATACTTGCATTGATTGAATACCACCAGCATTAATCTCACCTTTAAATAAAGGATTAGCATCTACTGTAGTTGAACCATTGCTAATTTCTTTTAGGTTATTGTGATCGCCTGATTCATCACCTTCAAATATAGATACTTTAATTCCATTTCCAACACTTGGAACAATTACTTCAGGAGTTGTTGTATTATTAACCACTTCATCTTTAGCTGTATTTAAATCTAAACTAAATGAGTATTCTTTCATTTCTCCTGTTTTTAAGCTTGATAAATATACTTTATATGTTCCAACTTCCCAACCACTACCATCTACTCTGTTTGTTA
>NZ_JAHCZC010000199.1:0-475 GCF_018501135.1 Campylobacter sp. 2018MI13
CTGGAAAATTGGGGGCTAAAGCTTCGACGTAAATAACATCTCCTAATTTAACTGTTATTTCCGCATTGTTATAATGCAAATCGTGTGAAATGCTAGGGTAGATCCAGTTGCTTAGTCCGCTTGGCGCACCGCCTTTCCCCAGTGACACTTTAGTTTTTAAATCCGCACAATTCCTCTCCCCAACATTCCCGTCTCCAAAACACTACTTTCCGATAAGCTCGCTGCTCGAATCAAGATTGTATTTCCACGCTTGTTGTTGGAAACCGGTTGCGTCTTGAATCCAGCTTGAGTTCTGATTGATCTTGATTAATTTTTTCCAATCGTCAGTAGCTTTCAAGTCACTGATGGTTGAATTTTTAAGAGCATTCTCACGTGTCTGCGCTTCGGTCTTGGTATAAACCGACGATGACAAAGCATATGTCCGCTTGACTTCTGCCTGATAGGCCGTGAGTGCATCGGCCTGAGTCTGTATGCG
>NZ_JAHCZC010000200.1:0-474 GCF_018501135.1 Campylobacter sp. 2018MI13
CCATAAACACCGGCTCATCGGGAACGTTGACTTCGACTTCCATTCCTTTTTTGCTTCCTTCAAGCTCATAGATTGCTCCGATTTGTTCAAGCATCGCGCCCAAATCGATCTTCACGATGCTTAACGGCAAATCGGGCTGTCTGACTTTAGTATATTCAAACAAGTCGTCAACCAATGATTTCATCTGCTTTGACTTCAAAAAAGCCGTGTGGGTGTACTTTTTCAACTCTTCTTCGCTGCCGTACTGATTGTCTTCGATCAAGCCGAGATATCCGATAATCGAAGTCAGCGGCGTTCTGATGTCATGACTGACGTTTGTAATCAATTCGTCCTTTGAGCGTTCAATTCTCCGCTCTTCTTCCATTGCGTTAATCGTACTGTCAACCAACGCATTGACGCTTTCAACGACGCGCTGCATTTGACCGTCAAGGGTAAATTTGATTCGATGCGAAAAATGTCCGGAAGCAATATAGT
>NZ_JAHCZC010000201.1:0-473 GCF_018501135.1 Campylobacter sp. 2018MI13
TCGGGGAGCAACTCTTCTGCCGCTACGCTCTCGACTTACAGCATATGCCCGGCAAGCCCCTAGCATCTACATTTGCACCTGGAGGTAGCTGCGCATGCCCCGCGTGCGGCGTTGTTCTTGATGTCACCAGCGAAGACTTCTGGATGATCGGGAAGCGAACACCCATTACCATGTACGACAAGACGACCGGATACGAAACTGATATCATGGAGACACGCGAATTCCGTCTTGCCCAGCGCTTCGTTCTCAAATGCCATACCCCGGATGGCGAGTACGCGTGCACAATCTGTAGTAGGGGCAGAGACGTAGATGCGATCTGCCGAACGGTAGACAGCTTAGTGAAGCATGTAGGGACATACCATGATGTGGGCGAGCTAGAGGGAGAAATTGACCTACGAGAGGCCAAGGTCGAGACAACGAGAATGAGCCTTCCTGCTGCGCCACGAGCACCGAGTCCACCAAGAAGCGTGCTG
>NZ_JAHCZC010000202.1:0-472 GCF_018501135.1 Campylobacter sp. 2018MI13
GCTTTCGGTCTTATCAGACATGCTTGAAAAGCTTTTTGAAAAAGCCGGATACGATGCTGAATTTGCCAAAAAGACGATCAGCGAAGCTATCGAATACGATCGCTTGATTGCACCATTCCAAAAAGACAGCACCGAACGTGCCGATTACGTCAAAGTTTACAATCCGTATTCGTTTGAAGACTTCTCCAAGCTTTCGACCACGATCGACCTTGGCGCTGCCGCAAAGCAAATCGTCAAGACGACGCCTGACAAGATCGGCGTTACAGAGCCAAAATTCTATGCAGCAGCAGACAAGATCGTCAACGACGATACGTTTGAACAATTAAGAAGCTGGATCTTCGTACATACGCTGCTTAATGCGACAAGTTTCTTGAGCGATGACGTTCGCGTCCTCGGCGGCACGTTCACACGCGCACTTTCCGGTGCAAAGGAAGCAATGAATCCTGAAAAAGCAGCATATCACCTTGCAACG
>NZ_JAHCZC010000203.1:0-471 GCF_018501135.1 Campylobacter sp. 2018MI13
CATTAGCGTCTTTTTCTTGAACGCTTACTGTTCCGATTTTTACACCATTGATTGAGAAATTTGAAGTAGTTTCACCAGCTTTAATAGGTTGCTCAAATGTTGAAATAGCAGTTACACTAGCTTTAATACCTGTCTTATCACTAGCTTTATTAATTGCTTCTGCTAACGCTCCAAGACCTGTGCTAGCACTTACATCGCCTTTACCATTTGTAAGTTTTACAGGTTCTATTGTTACATCGTTGATACCATCAACATTTTTAAATGTTACACTAGCAGTTCCTGTTAAATCCGCCGCTCTCACATTATGCCCAGTCTCAAACCTAGTTAACCCAATCTTATCAGACGTAGTTGCCCCAATACTAGCCTTAACTGTCTCATTAGAATATGCACCAATTTGAAATTCTTTGTTTGAAAACGTTCCACTTAGAAGCTTTTGACCATTGAATGATGTAGTATTACCAATATTGTCTA
>NZ_JAHCZC010000204.1:0-469 GCF_018501135.1 Campylobacter sp. 2018MI13
ACGAATACGGCGTCTGCATGAGCGCGACCGAAAGCGCCTATGCCAACGAGCGCGTTTTGGGCTTTGATCCGCTAGTTGAAAAAGGCATCGGCGAAGAAGCGATGGTCACCGTCGTCTTGCCGCACGTCAAGACTGCAAGAGAAGGTGTCAAACGGCTCGGAGCCATCGTTGAAAAATACGGAACCTGCGAATCAAACGGGATTCTTTTTTCGGACAAAGACGAGGTCTGGTACCTTGAAACGGGCTCCGGCCACCACTGGGTCGCACAGCGCATCCCTGACGACTGCTATGCCGTCGTGGCCAACCAGCTGGCCATCCAGGAAATCGACTTCGATGATCCGGACAACTTCATGTTTTCTGCTTCCATTCAGGAATTCGTTTCAAAAAATCATCTCAATCCGGATGAAACGTGCTTCAACTTCCGCAACATCTTCGGAACGCACACGCTTTCTGACGAAATTTACAGCAC
>NZ_JAHCZC010000205.1:0-465 GCF_018501135.1 Campylobacter sp. 2018MI13
GTCCTGTCAAGTATACAGTTCAAATATAAAATTTTAACTAACAAGATACGGCTTGATTGTGTAACTGTTCTGCGGTCAAGCCGTTTTTTGCCGCATAAGCACGTTTCCTGTTGAAATAGTCTATTGCGCCCTGAACTAATGTTTCAACCTCTTCAATGTTGGCAGGCCGTGGATGATGATCCATCCAGATGTGCTTGAAATCGTTCCATAGGTGAATTCTCCCATTGTGTCAAGGGCGGATTGAAATTGGCGTGTTATGGCGGTTTAAAATTGTATGATTTGGGCGGTTTAAGAGCTGACCGATGCTAAACGGTATGACTTTCCCTTGATCTTAATCACGTGTGAGTGATAGACAAGGCGGTCTAAAATGGCTTCTGCGGTTGTCGTGCTATTAAGGACGGTTCCCCAACTTGATAATGGAACATTTTTGTCTTCCATCAAAGCACTTTTAAGAATGGCATGTGT
>NZ_JAHCZC010000020.1:0-23357 GCF_018501135.1 Campylobacter sp. 2018MI13
AAAGACAATGCACGCCACGCACGAGAACGTAAATAATGGAACTGGGCGTGAGCGAGCGGGTCAATTACAAGAAAACAAAACTTAAGATTAGAAAGAAGCAGAATGACTGTATTTTTTGAGCAAGCATAAGAGGACATACGAGGTCTAGTGCGGACTCGCGGGCTAGGAGATGTGTAAAAGATACAGGTTAATATTAGTATTAAGATTTGCAAAAATCATTATAAATAAAAACAACAATAAAAATACAAAATTAAACCCTAAAAATAAAACTTCACTTTTTGATAAATAATAATTTATAAAAGGATAAGATAAAAATAAAATCAATAAAATATTTTTATATACTTTCTTAACCCTATAAACCAAGCTAATGCCTAGAATATAAAGAAAAATAAATACAAAAGAAATATTTAAAATTTGAAAAACATATTCAAATAATATATAAAAAAACAAAAAATATACCTATTAAAGCTAGGAATTTAAAATAAAGTTTTTTAGATAAATCTATATGAAAATTCAATAAAAATATATTTAGCAAAATCTCTTTAATTTCTTTCATTTTTCCTACCTTAATCATATTTTTAAATCATATCTAAAACCTATTAATTATTTCTATTTCGCTTTGTTTAAAGTCTAGCGTTTGGGCTTTATTATTTAAATTAAGCTCTATATAAACAACATCACTTAAGCTAGATAAAATCAATACATCTTTTAATACATAATTTCCATCGCTTAATTTACAAATATTTTTCTCTCCTTTTTTAATATCACAATCATTAATATCTAGCTTTTTATAATTTATAAAATAACTCATATATAAACTATTTTTACTAACCACAATATCAGTTCTAAACCCACCAATATTGGCTAATTTAACAACTTTAATATCAAGACTAAAAAAATACCAAATAGAGCAAATTATCCAAATAATTTTTATAATCAAACTAAATCTTTTAAAAAAATATGCAAAAAAACATAAGGTAATAAATATAGTCATCATAATATTTAAGCAATGATTTATCGTTGGAAAAGTTACATTTTCGTTTTGATATATTTGAACTAAACTTAAAAATACTAATTCAATTATGATAATTACTATAATTACAAATAATAAAAATACTCTTTCATACAAAAAATTAAGAATTTTAAAGCCAAATTTATTTGACTTTTTTCTTTTACAAGCTAAAAGCACAACAAATTCAATCATAACATAAGGAATAATCCCAATAAAAATAGAATAAACAAAACACACATATCCAAATGTAAGTAATAAATTAAAATCAAATCTAGGCAAATACCCAACTTCAAATAAATAATATTTTGTATAAGCTATTACAGAAACAAAAGTTATTAAAACTAAAGAAAATCTCATAGTTTTTACAAATATATTGGCAAGTTTTAATAATTTAAAATAATTAAAATAAAGCCTTTTAAATTCTATTTTGTAATTTAACATTAATCTTTTAGTATTCCTAGCAAAACAAATTCTAAATTTTTTAAAAAATTTATCAGACATTTTTACTCCTTTTTTTAAATTTAGCAAAAATATCTTTTACTTTTAAAAAATTCAATAAATTTTTTAATATTTTTATATAATAAAAAAAATTATAAGGACAAAATATGAACTCAAGCTTATTTTTAATGGGAAGAATAAAAGAACTATCAAATGAATTGATTTTAAAAGAACTTAGCAAAAGAGTAGAATTTGATTTATCCTTTTCTCACGCTGATATTTTAAATATATTATTTGATGAAAAAGAATATTGTATGGTTCAAATAGCACAAAAAATACATAGAAGCAAAGCTACAATTAGCTCTTTAATAGACAAATTAGAACAAAATGGATATATCACAAAAAGCCAAAGTAGTAACGATAGTAGAATGTATTTAATAAAAGCAACTCAAAAAACTTTAGATTTAAAACCAATATTTGAAGAAGTATCAAATATAGTTTTTGAAAAATTACTTAAAAACTTTTCAAAAGCAGAAGAGTTGTTTTTAGAAGAATTATTAGAAAAAATGCTAAATAATATAAAAAATTAAAATATATTTAACTTTTTATGCAAAAATAGTTCGTTATCAAACTAAAAAGGAGTTAAAATGAGTAATGGATTTAGCGTAAAAAGTCTAGGAGAATTTAAAAATATTCAAAGAATTGATTTAAAAGAAGCTTTAGGATTTACATCTTGTGAAATAAGTATTAACACAATGGAAGCAAATACTAATGTGCCTTTTGTTCATCATCATAAAGAAAATGAAGAAGTTTATATTATCTTAGATGGTAATGGGGAAATAAAGTTAGATAATGAACTAATTTTAATTAAAACAGGAGATATAATTAGAGTTGCACCTAGTGTAAAAAGACAGATTTTTGCAAAAACTAAACTAAATTATATCTGTATTCAAGCAAAAGAAAATTCTCTAACCCAATACACTTTTAGTGATGGCGTAGTAGAGTAATTTAACTTAGGAGCAATCCTAAGTTAAGCAAATATATTAATCAAATAAGTATTCAAAGGAATAGCCACAATATCTATCAAAACAGAACCACACAAAGGAACTATCAAAAACGCAGGTTTTGAGAATAAAGAATATCTATTGCAAGCAGCATTCATATTTGCAACCGCATTAGGAGTAGCACCCAAGCCATGTCCCATTAATCCAGCACACATAATAGCACTATCATAGTTTTTCCCGCACAATCTAAACACAACAAATATTGCAAACAATACTAAAACAACAACTTGAACAAAAAGCGTAATCAATAAAGGCATAGCAACCACGCTTAATTCATTGATTTTTAAACTCATCATAGCCATAGTTAAAAATATTCCTAAGCTAAGCTCACTAATAGTATCTATTGTGTATTGATTTAGTTTAAATATATTAAAGACATCATTTATATTTCTAATTAGCATTGCTATTAACATAGCACCCACATAGCTTGGCAAAGAATAACCGCTAAGTTTTGTAAATAATGAACTTATATAAAATCCAATGCACATAATACAAAGTATTAAAAATAAAGATTTTAAAAAATCTTGATAACTTGCGTGATGAATATTGTGTTTTAGCGGGTCAATATCTTGTATATCTTCGTTTGTTTTTATCTCTAATTTATATTTAAGTATTAAATATCTACATAAAGGCCCACCGAGTAAAGAGCCGCTTATTAAACCAAAAGTAGCCGCTGCAATTGCTACTACTTTAGCATTGCTAAGACCACTTAAATCTTCCACCATACCACCAAAAGCAATAGCATTTCCGTGTCCTCCTTCTAAAGCAACAGCCCCACTTAAAATTCCATATAAACTATTTAGCCCAAAAGCATTCATCATAGTAATTCCAATGGCATTTTGCATAATAGCCATTGCCCAGCAACACGCTAAATATATTAAAAGCAATTTACCACCAACTTTTAATAATCTAGCACTTCCGCTAAGTCCTACAACACTAAAAAATACAACCATAAAAGGAGTTTGCAATGACTTATCAAATTCAATATTAATATCTATAAAGGTTAAAAACCATACTAAAATACTTACCAAAAATCCACCAACAACAGGAGCTGGGATACAAAATTTTTCTAAAAAATTGATTTTGGTTTTTAAAAACATTCCAAATAATAAAACACCAATGCTAATTGCCAATACGCTCAAACTATCAAAACTCATATAACAGCCTTTCTTAATAAAATATAAGCTAAATAAGCGCTTAATTTAGCAGTATGATTATCTATATCATATTTTGGATTAAACTCGCAAATATCAGCTAAAGCAACTTTTTTACTATCTAAAATAATTTTTAGTATCGGTAAAATTTGTTGCAAACTAATACCATAAACAGCAGGAGCACTAACACCTGGTGCATAGCTTAAAGAAAACACATCAATATCAATACTAAGATATAAAACATCGCAATCTAATATAAATTCTTTTACAATTTTTGCTGAATTATCAAAGTCTTTATCTAAAACATATTTAGCATTCATATCTTGCATAGTATTAAATAAAGCTTGAGTATTTGATAAAGTATTTGCCCCAATACATAAATATTTATAAGAATAATTATTTGATTTTGCGTATTTATAAGCTTCATAAAACGAATTACCTGAAGTGTGTTGGGGTTGAATTCTCACATCAAAATGTGCGTCAAAATTAATAACACCTACATTTTGTTTATTATCTAATAAAGCCTTAATTCCAGCCAAAGAAGTTTCGTGACCACCACCTAAAATAACGCAATAATCTTGATTTTTTAATACTAAATTAAGCTTATCGTATAATAAATCATCAGCTTCTTCTAGGCTTTTAAAATTATCAATATTACCTAAATCATCAAAGTTAAAATCATCAAATACAGCAAAATTTGCCATATTTTTTCTAATGATATTCGGTGCTAATTCGCTACCAACTCTTCCGTGATTTCTATCTACACCTAAACTAGAACAAAATCCTATTAATTTATTTGAAGATGAAGTATTTAAACATTTAAAAACTCTGTTATGAATACTTTCTTCGCCATCATTTCTTCCAATCCACATAAAACTCTCCTTAAATATCTTATACTTTAAATTGTTTTAATTAAATAAACAAGAAATACTTAAAAATTGAGTTTAATATGTGTAATTTGGTAATAAAATTAGGAAATAAATTCCTAATTTTGTAAAGATTTATAAATCACATCTAAAACGCTGCCATCACGATATTCTACAACGCCTACTACCTCATCGCTAAATTTAATACTAGCTGGTTTGCCTGTGATTTTCTCTGCCATTTCTTTTAGTTCTTCAATCGTATATAATTTAATACCTGCTTTTGTGAAATTCTCTATTAAATCAGTTCTTTTAGGATTTACTGCAATTCCGTAATCAGTGCAAACCACATCAACATTTGCTCCTGGGGTGCAAATTGTGCTTACATTATCAACTACAATTGGAATTCTAGCACGAATTAATGGTGCTAAAATCATTGCAATTTTTGCACCTTCAGCAGTATCTTGGTGTCCGCCTATTGCTTGATTAATAACACCTGTTGAAGTAGTAATTACATTTACATTGAAATTCGTATCAATCTCAAGTGCTCCTAACATTACAAAATCTAATTGATTTACCGCTGGAGTAACTAGATTTGGATTTGCATAAAAAGATGCTGATATTTCATAATGTTTTGGATTTTTTGCAAGTGAGCTAACAGCATCTAAATCAAAACTTTGAGTATCAAAAAGCGCATCCATTAAACCATTTTCATGTAAATCAACTAAAGCAGCAGTGATACCACCAACACCTAAACTAGCAGTGATATTATGCTTAATCATCTCTTCTTTTAAAAGCTTAGTTACTGCTAAAGAAGCTCCTGCAGCTCCTGTTTGGAAACTAAAGCCATTTTTAAATAAACCTGATGCTAAGATACATTTTAAAGCATTTTCAGCTATTAAAATATCTCTTGGATTATCATTAAAACGAATTGCACCTGATACTATACCTTTTGGATCGCCAATACTCTCAATCTCACAAACAAAATCCACCATAGTTTGGTCAATACTAGCAGGAAGATTTATCCCATCTACTAAATTATCAGTAATTGCAATAACTTTATTAGCATACATAGCATCAACCTTAGCATAACCTAAACTACCACACGCAGATTTGCCTGTATAACCATTAAGATTACCAAATTTATCGCAACTTGGAGCACCAATAAATGCTACATCAATTTTAAGCGAGCCATCTTCAATAGCTCTAGCACGACCACCATGACTTCTAATAATTACAGGAGTTTTTAATCCACCATTACTAATAAAAGAACCCAATGGCTCTCTTAGACCACTTGTTTGAAGACTTGTTACAACACCATTTTTAATATGCTCAATTAAAGGTTTATGGCAAGTTGAAAGAGAACTTGCTGCTACGCAAAGATTTTTAATACCTAGCTTGCTTATTTCTTCTAAAACTAGATTTAAAATATAATCTCCACTTCTAAAATGGTGATGAAAACTTATTGTCATACCATCTTTTAAGCCTGATTTTATAATAGCGTCTTTTATACTTGAGACTAATTTATCTTCTTTTTTGCCAACTCTAATAGCTGCACCGATTTTACGCTCTTTTGGTTGTTTTAATTCTCCACTATATACAACTACATCTTTATAATTAGCAATTTTATTAGGTATTTTTCTATTAACTGCATTTACTTTATACATAATCATTCTCCTTTATAAAGACCACTAGCTTTAGCTAATTCAAGCACTCTTAAAGCTCTAATAATAATTGGACCATCTACCATTTTGCCATCAACTGCAATTACACCTATGCTATTTTTTTCCGCTTCTTTAGCTGCATTTACTACTTTTAAAGCGTCTATTATTTCTTTTT
This sequence comes from Campylobacter sp. 2018MI13, assembly GCF_018501135.1. NCBI lineage: Bacteria > Pseudomonadati > Campylobacterota > Epsilonproteobacteria > Campylobacterales > Campylobacteraceae > Campylobacter > Campylobacter sp. 2018MI13. The sequence goes on from NZ_JAHCZC010000020.1 coordinate 6,371, forward strand.
CTTTTGGAGTATAAATATCATGAACTATTTTGATTTGACTTGGATGAACTACTGATTTGCCATCAAAACCTAAGTCTTTTATAAATTGCACTTCTTCAGCAAATGCAACTTTATCTTTTATATTTGAAAAAACGGTGTCAAAACAATATAAATTATTGCTTCTTGCTGCGTGAATTATCTGCTCTCTTGCATAATAAAGCTCCATTGCGTGTTTGCTTCTAGTTGTTTTTAAATTCGTTACATAATCTTCAGCTCCAAGAGCAATCCCCATTAATCTATCACTTGCCTTTGCAATCTCACAAGCATTAATAACCCCAGTAGCACTCTCAATTGCTGCTAGAATTAAAGTTTTTCTAGGACGATTTAATTTATGCTCAACTTCGCTTATTAACTCATCTACTTCTTTAACTTCGTTTGCATTATCAGTCTTTGGAAGTCTTATAACATCAACTCCAGCACTAACCATAGCTATTACATCATCTCTTCCGTAAGGAGAATTTAAAGCATTTATTCTTACAACAACTTCAGTTGAACCATAATTAATCTTTTTAAGAGTTTCATAAGTTAGCATTCTAGCCGCATCTTTTGCTGAAATACTTACTGCATCTTCTAAGTCAATCATAATAGAATCACTTCCATAAATATGTGCGTCTATTAATTTTGCAGGTGCATTTCCGGGCAAGAACATCATACTTCTTCTAAGTCTATCTTTATTTAGCATAATTCACTCTCCCAATCATAATCTTTTAAACTAGCTCTAAAAATAGCAGTTTTAAGTCTCGCACGAATTACTAAATCAAGCGCTCCTTTATCTTCTATTTTTATTGTTACATTTTTAATATCATATTCATCTAATACTTCATTAACGCTAGCTAATATTTGTTCTCCAAATTGTTTATAAACACTAGAATTTAATTCAATTTTCCTTCCCACATTAGCAGGACTTACACTAATTAAAACATCGCCTGATTCTAATGAACCAGCACTTGCAATAGTTGTAATCATCAAATCTCCTAATTAATTAAATTTTTTAAGTTTTTTTTTATTATTACAAAGATAACTTAATTTTTAGTTATTAAATTGTTTTTTAAATACTCATAAGTTGAATTAGCACAAAGGGATTTTAACTCCTTATTATTTAAATAATCCTTATCATTTAAAATAATTTTTCTAATCCTACTTGCACTTATTACTTTTTTATTCATTCTAGCTCTACTGATTTCATAGAATTTGATTTTAAATTCTTTTAAAATTTCTTTTGCTTTTTGGTTGTAATCTTTTGTTATTTTATCTTTTGGTTCTGTCCCAAAAAATCTCATATTTATCCCTAAAATAGATGCTATTTTTGTAGCAAATAATGTAATATCAAGCCTTGAATAAATCTCATTAACATTAGCATTATCCTTTAAAAAATACGTAGGAAAAGTAGCTTTTGAAATAATATAATTTTTGCTTTCGTGAATTATTATATTTTTATAATCTTTTAATTCATTTCTTACAATCTCAAGCCTTGCTTTTGTATTAAACATACTTAAATCTTCGCTTAAAATAAATATATGCAAGATTTCGCAGTGTTTTAAGGCTTTTTGAATTAAATATAAATGCCCTTTACTCATAGGATTTAAATTCATTACAATTGAGCCAATTTTTTTTGCTTTTTTATAATGTTTAGCTAGTTCAAATTTATAATTTTCATAATTTAATTTTGTGTTTTCAAATAACGCAACATCTTTTGTAAGACATAATAAATAAAGCCCTAAACTCTCAAATACTTTTACATTACAAGGCTTTGTAAATATAAAATATTCATTTATATTTAATTCTCTTAATTTATCTGCAATTTGAGTTAGTAAAGTAGCACTAAAATTATTACCTTGTAAAGATTTATCAATTGCTATACATTTTACAATATTACCGCTTATACAAGCACTTGCTTTAATCTCTTCATTTTCTTCATAAACTAAAGCATATTCTATATCTTCATCGCATTTTAAATCAAATCTTTTTAAAAATAATTCTAATTTTTCTCTTTCATAAGCTAATAATAAGTATCTAAACATTAAAACCTAGCTTCGTGTTCTAATTGATTTTTGCAAATATCTTCTATTGAATACTCTAATTCATATTTTAATAAATTACAAGACTTAATTTTATCGCAATGGTCATTTTTTAAAGCTATTGTTATATCTATTTCTTTTTTGCTTAACTTTTCTACTAATTTGATTAGATTTTCTACACTTATACTTTCTTTGCTAGCTATTGTAGTGCATATATTTTCTTTGGTTGTATAAAGCTCGCTAGCTACTTTTAAATTAATATTAACAATATCATCAATATGTGCGAAATGATAATTCTCATCATAGTTAAAATCACGACCTAATTCAGACTTACCGCAAGCAATTCTTGTGATATTTTTAATAATTGAATAATGTTCAAATTCTCCTAAAAATATCTTAGAATAATACCCTGCAATATTGCAATATCTTAAAATTGCATAAGAAAAATCAGAATTGCTTCTAGCATAATCTTGTATCATATTTTCAGCTAAGATTTTTGTCTTAACATAAGCATCACAGGTATTTTCCAATCCTACATTAGCAAATATACTTGATGGATATATTAAAGTCTTAACTTTAAATTTTTTCATAGCTTTTAATAATTTAAAAAGATTTATGATATTGTTTTCATAAAAAGTTAGATTATCTTTTTTACTAAAATTCTCATTGCTAGTTGCTGCAAAATGAAATACCATATCAATTTTAAATCTTGACATTACATCTTCTAAAGCTTCGCTATTTGAAATATCAACTTCATAAAAATCAACTTCATAATATTTTTTTATATTTTTTATAGCTTTTTTGTTTTTACCGCTTAAATTATCAATTCCAATTACCTTATGCCCAGCTTCTAAAAATCCAGATGCAGTGGCTGAGCCAATATATCCTGCAACACCTGTTATTAAAACTACCACTTTACTTCCTTAACTTAATTTTTGTTTTAAAATCTCATAAGCTTCATTAATCTCATGAAATTTCTCTATCCCTGCTCTTAGCTCGCTTTCACTAAGATTTTTTGTGTTTAACACATCAGGATGATATTTTTTAGCAAGTCTTCTATATGCTGCTTTTACTTCAACTAAACTAGCATTAGGACTTAATTCTAAAACCTCATAAGGGTCTTTTTTAATTTTATTATTATTTTGTTTGTTATTGTTACCAAAATTTATAAATTGTGCAAATTCTTGTGCAACGCCAAAAATCTCTGCAATTTCTTTTAACGCAAAAATCTTTTTTTCACTAAAACCATCAATACTCGCACAATAAAGCAAACTTTGCATAATATTAAGCTTTTCATTTTTGCTTAAAATAAAATTATTTTTAAGCTCTTGTGCCACTATCCTATAATTTTCTGGATTTTCTTTAGCTTCTTTAAAAACCTTTTTTAATCTCTCACGCTCAACTAAATTATAAGAATTATTATCTAGTATTAATTTTATAAATTCAGCTTCTTTAGGCGAAATTACTCCATCAAGTTTAGCTATTTTTGCAATAAGTGCGACTAGGTATTCAGCATATCCGCCTTTCATTTTAGTAAATTGATTATTTAAAATATTTCCTTTAAAAAATAAAGGTAATAAAATTGCTCCAATAAGCCCTAAAATCGCTGTTAAAATAGTCCCTAATATTATCGCAAAAAACGATATTATGGTTCTAATAATACCCTTACCTGTAATAAATCCTATAATTGCTAAAATTATTATTAATAATAAAAATATATTCAATTTTCTTCCTTTATAACACTTAAAATCTTTTGGAAATTATCCTTTTTCCTTTGTAATAATCAAATTTTTATTTTTTATCATAGCCTTCAATGTAAGCTAAAACTTTTTTGTAATTTTCCTTGCGAATACCATTTGCTATAGCAAATAATTCTATAACATATATAATGGTTAATAAAAATCCCAAAAATAAAAAACAAAGAAAAGCAATAAGTCCGTCACTACGATGGAAAAATAAACTATAAATTTTTTCTACAACTTTAATCTCAGTCATCGCCATTAATAAAATAATTGTAAAAGAAAAAAATAATAAAAACTTTATAAATGCTAAAATAAAATCACCCTTATAAATCCTATCAATACCACAAATTCCTATCGTAGCCGCTAGCATAAAACCTAAATTTGGGTCTTTTAAACAAATATTCTTAGACAAATTCTTATCTTTTATAGTTTCTAAATCCTGCGTTCTTAGTCTATCTTGAAGATAAGATATTTGTTCTTCAGTCATTTTTTGCCTTTAAAAATTTACTATTAATCATTATCCTTAAGTGCAATTAATACACCTTCTATCATTTTTTTAATATCGCCATCAAGTATCGCATCAACTTGGCTAAATGCCTCATTACTTCTAGCGTCTTTTACTTGCTGATAAGGAGCTAAAACATACGAGCGAATTTGATGTCCGAAACTATTTTCGCCAACTCCTCCCGTATCTTTTCCATCGTTTAATTTCTCCATTTCAAGTTCATATAATCTTGAACGAAGCATTTTATAAGCTGTGGCTTTGTTTTTATGCTGACTTCTATCGTTTTGGCATTGCACTACAATTCCTGTTGGAATATGAGTAATTCTTACCGCACTTTCTGTCTTATTTACATGCTGACCACCTGCACCACTTGCTCTATAATAATCAATTCTTATATCTTTTTCTTCAATTTCAATTTCTATATCATCATCAATTTCAGGTGCAACAATTACACTACAAAAACTAGTATGGCGTCTAGCATTACTATCAAATGGGCTAATTCTTACAAGTCTATGAACTCCGTGTTCAGCCTTAAAATACCCATAAGCATTAAGCCCACGAGCAACAAAACTAACATCTTTTATCCCTGCTTCATCGCCTTCTTGATAATCTAGTGTTTCAACTTTAAAGCCTTCTCTTTCACAAAATCTCAAATACATTCTATAAACAATACTCGCCCAATCATTACTCTCCGTTCCACCTGCTCCTGGGTGAATATTAATAATTGCGTTTTTAGTATCATTTTCCCCACTTAAAAGCATTGATATTTCAAGACTTTTAATAGTTTCTTCTAAATTAGGACTATCTATAAATAAAGCTTCTAAAGTCTCATAATCATTTTCTTTTACCGCAAGTTCAAACAACTCACTAGTGCCTACTAATTCACTATTTGCAATTTCATATTTTGATACTAATTGATTTAATTTAGTTTTTTCTTTACCAAGCTCGGCCGCTCTTTTTGCATCAGCCCATAATGCTGGGTCTTCTTGCTCTTTTTCTATTTCTTTTATTCTTTCTTTTGCCTCGTTTGGTTTGATTATTTTTTCTATATTGTCAAGTTTTATTTGTAATTCTTTTAATAATTCACTAAATTCATAATTATCCAAATTTTGCTCCGTAGTTGTATTTTAAAGGCAAATCTTAGCTAAAATTTATTAAGATAATAGCTTTTTTAAAAGGAATTTAAATGAAATTATTTTTACAAAGTTTAGGCTGTAATAAAAACTTAGTTGATAGTGAAATTATGCTAGGTCGCTTAAAAGAATATGAAATTACTAATGAAGCAAGTGAAGCTGATGTATTGATAGTAAATACTTGTGGCTTTATAAAAAGTGCAAAAATTGAAAGTATTAATGCTATTTTAGAACTACACGAAATTAGAAAAAAAGGCTCAATTTTAGTAGTAACTGGCTGCTTAATGCAAAGATACAAAGATGAATTGGTTAAAGAATTACCAGAAGTTGATTTATTTGCAGGAGTTAGCGAATATGCAAAAATTGATGAATTAATAGCAAGTCGTGAAAGTAGATTTAGAGATTTTGTATATTTACAAGACGCAAATACTCAAAGAGTAATAACAGGCTCAAATACTCACGCTTATATAAAAATCGCTGAAGGTTGCAATCAAACCTGTAGCTTTTGTGCTATTCCTACATTTAAAGGCAAGTTAAAATCTCGCCCAATAGATGATGTAGTAGCTGAAGTTAAAGGCTTAGTTGCTAGGGGATTTTATGATTTTTCATTCATTGCTCAAGATACAAGCTCTTATTTAAAAGACTTAAAAATTAGCGATGGTTTAGAGAATTTAATTTCAGAAATTGAAAAAATTGAAGGAATAAAGGCTGCTAGAATTTTATACCTATACCCAAGCTCAATTAAGCCTAGTTTAATTACTAAAATAATTAATTCAAAAGTATTTGTGAATTATTTTGATATGCCACTTCAACACTCAAGCGATAAATTATTAAAAATTATGAAGCGTGGCTATGATAAGGCTAAGGCTATTAGCTTTTTAGAGCAAATGAGAGCAGCTCCTAATAGCTTTTTAAGAACTGGTTTTATCGTAGGACACCCAGGAGAAAGTGAAGAAGATTTTGAAGATTTATGCGAGTTTATTAAAGAATTTGATTTTGATAGAATTAGCGTGTTTGCATATTCAAAAGAAGAAGATACCGCCGCTTACTCAATGCAACAAATCAATGCAAATACTATTAAAAGTAGGCTAAAAAAGATTGAAAAAATCGTAGATGCTAAAATCAATGCAAGTTTTGAAAAAATGCTAAATCAAGAAATAATAGCAAGTTGTTTAGGAGAATCTAGCGAAGGCGAGTTTTTTATAGGTGCTAAGCCGCTTTTATTTGATAGAGATATAGATGGAGAAATCTTAATAAATGAAAGTGAAATAGGAGAGCTAAAAGTGGGTGATTTAATAGTTTGTAAAATCACTCAAGTGCATGAAAAAACACTAATAGCAACTGCAATTAGACGCTATGAGAATTGAATATTTAGAAGAGCTAAAAGGTAAAAAAAACCTTTTAGCATTTTCACACGGGACTGATAGCACGGCACTTTTTTATGCACTTTTAGAGCTTTGTGAGTTTGATTTATGCCTTGTAAATTATCAGACTAGAATTAATTCAAATAACGAAGAGCAAAGCGCTATAAAATTAGCAAAAGCTCATAATAAAAAAATCTTTACTAAAAAAGTAAATCTTGATAATAATAATTTTGAAAGTAATGCTAGAAAATATAGATATGATTTTTTTGATGAATTAATGCAAGATTATGATAATTTAATAGTAGCTCATAATTTAAATGATAGGTTTGAGTGGTTTTTAATGCAAATTACAAAAGGTGCGGGATTATGCAATCTATTGGGTTTTAACGGGATTGATACAAGGAAAAATTACAAAATAATTCGCCCATTAATTAATACTAGCAAAGATGAAATTATGCTGTATTTAAATGAGAATAGTTATGAATATTTTCAAGATGAAAGTAATTTTAATACCAAATATAAAAGAAACGAAATTAGATTAAATTATGCAAATGATTTTGTAAAACACTACGCAAATGGCATAAGAAATACTTTAAAATATTTAGAATTTGATAAGAGTAAAATATGTAAAGATAGCTTGGTTTATAAAGGAATTTATTTTTGTAAAGATGAAAATTCTTTAGATAAAGCTATTAAAAAACTAGGTTTTGTAAGCTCATCAAAGCAAAAATTAGAGCTAAAAAACCAGCTAAATAAAAACAATGAAGCCGAGCTTTATTTTAGGACTGATTGTGTTTGTGTTTGCTTTTATAAAGGATTTTTTATGGTTTTTTTAAAGGCTATTACAAAGCTTAGTAAGGAGCAAAAAGACGCTTATAGACTAGCAAAAGTGCCAAAAAATCTTAGATTTTTCCTAGCGTTAAATAATATAAAACTAAATGAATTAATAAATCTTACAAAAAACCTAAAATCATGAATTAATAAATCTTACAAAAAACCTAAAATCAACTCATAATAATTATTGATATTTGATTTTAGGAATTTCTTTTTATGTAAAGATTAAATATTTAAGATAATGATTTAATACTTAAGTTGCTTATTTTATAGTAATTTTTACTAAAACCAATAACTACAATTTTAATCATTTTTAAAATATAAATAAAAAATATTTAATTTACTTCAAGCGAATTTGTTATTTGGTAAAAATTTAAAATTCTAATAATTTATTTTATATAGATTTTAATAATCTTTATTAATATTATTATGTTTTAATATTGATATTTATTTTTAATTAGGAGAGATTATGCAGAGATTAAAAACTAGCTTGGCATTTATTTTACTTATGGGGGGAGGTATTTATGCAAACGATAGAGTTACACTTGATTTAATTAATATTCATTCAAATGATAATACTTTAGATAATATTAAAATTCAGAACAAAAACACAACAAGTACAAGAGATATTTTACGAGAAATACCATCAGTATTTATGGGTGGAACTAATAATTTAAATCAAAAAATTTTTATGCGTGGTATGAGCGATAGAGCTGTTAATATTAGCATAGACGGAGCAAGAGAAAGCGGTAATAACTGGCATCACGCAGCTGATTTAGTAATCGACCTTGATATTTTAAAAGCAATTAATATTGATACGAGTATATTAAGTGTGGCTAATAATTCAGGTGCTTTAGCTGGGGCGGTAAAGTTTAATACCCTTAGTGCAATTGATCTTTTAGAAGATAAGCAAAACTTAGGAGCTAAGATAAAAACATCTTTTGCAAGTAACAATAAAGAATGGCAAAAAAGCATTATGACTTATGGTAAATTAGATAATGGTTTTCATTTATTAGCCTATGTAAATCATAAAAATCATAGCTTTAGCAAAGATGCTTTAAAGCACGAAAGTGGCGGAAAAGGTAATAATCTTAGCTATTTTACTAAGGGTGGATTTTTAAAAGATGAGCATAATTTAAACATTAGTTATGAGAGCGTTTATTATAAAGGCGATTATCCTTTAGTGCCTGAGTGGGCTGGAAGTGTTGCTTATGATTATTATGATAAAGGCAATTTAGTTTTAGCAGGGACAAGGGGTTTTGATTTAATTAAACAAAAAATGCAAAGAAATACCGCTGTAATTGATTATAATTACGATTTAAATGAGCTTATAAATCTAAATTTTAAAACCTATTACACCAACAGAACCCTAACTTTAGATGATTGGATACAAACAAACGCATCAAAAGAAAAGGTTTTAGAGTATTTAAAGGGTGGTGTTAAGACTTTTGGCATATATTTAAATAATAAAAGCAAAATAGAGTTTGATACTTTTACTCACGAATTGTTTTATGGTTTTGAGTATTTTAATACAAGAAGTTTTGTTAAAGATAATTATTATAAATATAACCTTAGTTTAAATAGTAGCATTAATGAAGTTTTTAAAGCTGCTGATGATGATATAGCTCAAAATTATTCTATATTTTTAGAAGATAAAATAAGTTTTTATGATTTAGCTTTAATTACAGGACTTAGGTTTGATAATTACAAACTCAATACAATTGCCAATCAAAATCAAAGCAGAATTAAGCACAATTTTAAGAGTTTTACACCTGCTATAAAGCTTGAATATAATGTATTGCCTGAATTACAAATCTATGCAGGATATACAAAGCTTTTTAAAGGTGCTGAACCACTTGAGATGATAATTTTGCGTGAAAATAGAGCAAATAAATTAAGAACTAATGAAGATTTAAAAGCACAAAAAGGCTATGGTTATGAGTTAGGCATAGATTATAAAAAAGATTTTAATGAGCTTTATGTAAGAGCTAATGCTAAGTATTATGATAGATATTATGATAGTTTAATAAGAGAAGAAACCAAAAGAATAGGAGAAAGCGGTAGTTTTTATACTAGGCTAAACGGCGGAAAATACAATGTATATGGAGTAGATTTATTAGCTGAACTAGCATATAAAGATTTTAAATCAAGATTATCATATTCAAGAGTAAGAACTAATGAAAATAACGATACTCTAGTAAGACAAGGATATGCCTTAGCATATAGTGACCCAGGAGATAAATATACATTAAATATTGAATATTTATATAATAATTTATTAATAGGCTATGATTTGATTTATTTCACTTCAAAAAGTATTAAAGATAGTAATTACATAAAACCATCATACGCAAAGCACGATTTATATATGCAATATGAAGTATTTAAAAATTTTGATATAGGCTTTAGCATTAATAATATTTTTAATAAACTTTATTATTCACATTACAAAAGAAGCTATGGCGGGGCTAAAAGTGCTGACTGGGAAGCAGGAAGGGACTACAAAATCAGCTTTAATTACAAGTTTTAATGATTTAAGGAATTAGATTAATTCCTTAAATATTCTTATAAACCTAATAACTTATAATTTGTATATTGTATTAAAAGCATATTTTACTTTCAATTTATTCTATCTTTGCTTTATTTTCTACAATACAATACACAAAATCTATCTTGTAAAACAAAAGTACTTTAAAATTCCATATCTAGTATTATTAAAATATAACTAGTATTTACTAAGGTTACATAACTTTTTAATAAATTTTTCATTATTAAAAACATAAAGATTTTTATATCAATACAAAATTGTTAGGAATTTTATAAATTAAAATTCCTAAATGAAATTATTTTAAATATTTTAAACATACTCCTGAATAAAATGCAGCGGCATTAACTAAAGTATCATCATCATAAATATATCTAGGGTCATGTAGATAATAATCATTCTTATTTAAAATAAAGGCATAAGCACCTTTGCAATGCTCTAACATAAAAGAAAAATCTTCGCTACCCATTAATGGCTCGTGAAATTCATCACAATTTTGCTCTCCAAATAATTCACACGCTACACCAAAAGCTAATTTTTGCGCTTCATCATCATTAATTGTAGCTGCTCCTATTTGAATAAATTCAAGCTCAACTTTTACCTTAAAAAGCAACTCGCAAGATTTAGCAATATTGTTTAATTGCTCTATTATCGTATTTCTATCATCATTATTAAAGGTTCTAATATTAGCAAGTAATAATGCCTTATCTTGTAAGATATTAAAGCTAGTTTCATTTCCACTTAGAGCTGCTCCAAATGTTATAACAGCTTGATTTTTAGCTGCTATATTTCTAGCAGTTATAAATCCCGCTTGGGTTATAAAATGAGCCATCGCACCCATTACATCACTAGCCTTCTCAGGTGCACTACCATGCCCACCAACTCCACTAATATTTACCCTAAGTGCGTCAGCTCCTGCCATCATAGCCCCACGCTTAAGACAAAATAATTTATTAGTTTTACTCGGGATATTGTGATAGCCAAATATAAAATCACTTTTAAATCTAGTAAATAAATTATCATCAATCATAGCTTTAGCACCGCCTCTACCTTCTTCAGCAGGTTGAAAGACAAAATTAATAGTGCCATCAAATTCACTCTTACTTAAATATTTAGCCGCTAATAATAAACTCGCCGTATGTCCATCATGCCCACAAGCGTGCATTAAACCTTCGTTCTTAGAAGCATAGCTTACTCCACTAGCTTCGTTTATTACAAGTGCATCCATATCAGCTCTTAAAGCTATGCTTTTATTTGAATTACCTTTCTTTAAAACCCCAACAACTCCTGTTACGCCTATATTTTCATAAACTTCTATGCCAAATTCTCTTAATTTGTTCGCAACTAACTTTGCTGTTTTAAATTCTTTTAATCCTAGTTCAGGATTTTCGTGAATACATTTTCTAATCTCTATAAACTCGCTTGAGAGTTTTTTAATCTCTTCTATCATTTTAACTCCTTTTTCATTTCTTTAAATTCTTGTGCCAAAAACTTCGCTGTATAGCTTTTATCAGCATATTTTTTAGCAAGTTCTAATGGATTACCTGTCGCAATTATCTTACCACCCCTAAAACCACCCTCAGGACCCATATCTATAATATAATCAGCGTTTTTGATTAAGTCTAAATTATGCTCAATTACAAAAACACTATTTCCAGCATCTACTAAATGCTGCAACACTTTTACTAATTTTTGCGTATCTGCAAAATGAAGCCCCGTAGTTGGTTCATCAAGTAAATAAAGTGTATTTCCTGTATCACTTCTACTTAATTCTTTAGAGATTTTTATCCTTTGAGCTTCCCCACCACTTAAGGTTGTAGCGTTTTGACCTAAGGTTATATAATCAAGCCCTACATCCATTAAGGTCTTTAATTTTTGCTTAATCTTAGGGTGTTTTGCAAAAAACTCATAAGCTTCTGCCACACTCATTTCTAAAACATCAGCTATATTTTTGTCTTTATATTTAATCTCTAATGTTTGATGGTTGTATCTTTTACCCCCACAAGCATCACAGGTAATATTTACATCAGGTAAAAAGTGCATAGAGATTTTAAGCTCACCTTCTCCGCTACATTTTTCACACCTTCCACCTGCAACATTGAAGCTAAAGCGACCGATTTTATATCCTCTAATCTGTGCTTCAGGAACATTTGCAAATAAATTCCTAATCTCATCCATAAGCCCTGTATATGTTGCTGGATTGCTTCTTGGAGTTTTTCCTATTGGACTTTGATCTAGAAAAATTACTTTGTCTAATTTATCAAGACCTTTATATGTAATATCATTAATTACTGCTTTTGCTCTATTTAGATTTGCTCTTGCAATTGGTAGAAGTGAATGCAGCATTAACGAGCTTTTACCACTACCGCTTACTCCTGTTACACAAACTAAATTCCTAAGTGGGAATTTCACACTTAAATCCTTTATATTGTTTTGATTAATTCCGCTTAATTCTAAATATTCATCACTCTTTCTAGCCTTATAAAGGTCTATGTCTTTTTTGCGATTTATATACAATGCAGTTTCGCATTTGCTTTTAAGCAATTCTTTATAAGTGCCATTAAAGATAATCTCCCCACCACTAGTTCCAGCCCTAGGTCCAATCTCAACGATTACATCAGCACTCTCAATTGTCTTTCTATCGTGTTCTACTACTATTAGGGTATTTCCTTTAGCCTGCAAGCTTTTTAGAGTATTTATTAGTTTTTGTGTATCTCTTTCATGAAGACCTATGCTAGGCTCATCTAATACATATAAAACCCCGCTTAATCCACTTCCAATTTGAGAAGCAATCCTAATTCTTTGAGCTTCTCCACCACTAATTGTCCTTGCATCTCTACCTAGTGTTAAATACCCCAAGCCAACATCATTTAAGAAAAATAATCTTTCATTAATTTCTTTAATAATAGGATAAGATATTTCATAATCTTGCTTATTTAAATTATTAAAATTCTCTATTTTAAAAAATTCGCAAATCTCTTCAATAGGTGTGCTAATAACTTCTGCTATGCTTTTGCCATTTACTAACACAGCTAAGCTTTGCTCGTTTAATCTAAAGCCTTTACAAGATGGGCAGGTTTTTTCTGTTATGTATTCGTTAAAATCTTTATCATCTTTTAAGATTTCATAACTTATCTTAATAGCTCCATCAAAAGTTTTTTTGATATTATGTTTATTCCATAAAAAGCTAAATTCCGTTGCACTTCCGTATAAAATAAGCTTTTTTTGATATTCACTTAATTCTTCATAAGGCTTATTTGTAGGGATTTTTTCTGCTTCACAAAATGCTAAAAGTAACTTTGAATAATAACTTTTATTAAAACCCATCATAGTGCGAACTGCACCATCTTCTATACTTCTTTCATAATTTATAATTTTTTCTTGGTCAATACTCATTCTAATGCCTAAACCATCACATAAAGAACAAGCTCCTTTAGGGCTATTAAATGAAAAGCTTAAAGGCTCAAGTTTATTAAATGAAATTTTGCATTTAAAACAAGCATTATGAAGCGAATAATGAATATTTTTATTACTTTCTAATAATTCTAACTCACACTCACCATAACTTAAACTTAAAGCTTTTTCAACAGCTTGAGCTAAACGACTTTTATTATCATCACTAATTCTTAGCCTATCAACTACTAATTTAATAGTATGCTTTTTAGTTTTAGCTAATTCTATTGGCTCATCTAGTCGTGTTAGTGTGCCGTTTATTAAAATATTTATAAAACCTTGAGCTTTTAGGCTTTCAAGAAGTGGTGCGAATGTGCCTTTTTTTTCTTTAACTAAAGGAGCTAAAATCATTGCCTTTTCGCTAAATTTTGCCATTTCGTTTATTATATCTTCTGTATCCATTTTATTGATTTTTTCTCCACATTTATGACAATGCTGAACTCCAATTTTTGAATACAAAAGTCTTAAATAATCATATATTTCAGTAATTGTTCCAACGGTTGAGCGTGGGTTTTTGCTAGTTGATTTTTGATCAATTGCAATAGCAGGGGTTAAGCCTTCTATTTTTTCTACATTTGGTTTTCTAAATTTATCTAAAAATTGCCTAGCATAAGCACTAAGACTTTCTATATAACGGCGTTGTCCTTCTGCATAAAGCGTATCAAAAGCTAAAGTAGATTTTCCACTACCACTAAGCCCTGTAAAAACTATTAATTTATTTTTAGGTAGTGTTAGGCTTATATTTTTTAAGTTATTTTCACTTGCGTTTATAACTTGAATTTCATTATTCATTAAATACTCCGTGTTGTTTTAGAACTTCTATTATTGATAAAGTCAATACAAACAATAAAAATCCTATGAAAAGTTTTTTTTGCGTATTATTGCTAATTTTATGAAACAGCCAATTACCAACCCAAACTCCAGGTAAACTTGAAATAGCAATTATTGCACCAGCAGTATAATCAACATGATTTGTAATTGCCATAGAAACAAAAGCAGCACTTCCAGCAAAAGCTACAAAAAGACCGCTAAATGAAGCAGCTTTTTTGATATTAAAATTACAAATTGCAACTAAAGCAGGCGTAAGTAATGCTCCACCACCTATCCCACCACTTGTAGCAATTGCACCTATTATTAAACCTACGAAAAATTGCAATAATTTTGAATTCTTTTCAGGTTCAATTGGATTTGCAGGAGTAAAATAAAGTTTAACAATAGCCCAAATAATTAAAAAACAAATAATATAAGCAATCATTAAATTGCTTGCAAATTTCATAATAAAACCAACGCTAAAACCACCAACTAAACCACCTAAAGCAGGATATAAAGCATTTTTTACTTGCAATGTGCCTTTTTTATAATTTAAATACGAATTATAAAAAGATGAAAAAACCATTTGCATAACGCTAATTCCAACAGCAATCTTAGGCGAATACCCAACAAAAGTTGTCATAATAGGCACAACAGCAGTCCCACCACCTATTGCAAAAAGTCCTGCAGTAAAACCAACTAAAAGCCCATCTAAAATAAAAATAATATAAGTAAGTAATGTATATTCTTCTATCATAAAAAACTCCTAAGGCGTAATCTTAATTAACTTAGCTTACACTTTTCTTTCTTATAATAATTAAAACTTATTTAAGGAAAGATTAATGCTTGATACAATTGATTATTCAGTTAAACATTTTTTTAAACATATTTTAAGAAGTAAATTAGAAACCACAAATTCTTTAGATGAAGCTGAATATTATGGTGCTAGTATTTGTTTAGGAGATAATGTAAAAGAATTATTTTGTTATTTAATATTTAAAAAAGAAAGCTTACAAGCTCTTGCTTCAAGATTATTAGGCGATGATGATAAGATGAGTGAAGATGATTATTGTGATTTATGCAAAGAAGTAGCAAATCAAATCATAGGCTATGCAAAAAGATTATTAGCTGATGCTTATGATGATTATTCAATTAGTGTGCCTGAATATTTAGGAAGGGTAAGTGATTTTAAATTAGGCTTTACTCACGAGTTTTTTTATAAACTAGAAAATAATACCTTTTGCGTTGGTATAGTAGAGAAGAAAAAATAATGCAAACACAAGAGCAACCTACTAGAATTCTAAATGCAACTTATGAAGAATTGCTAGATGTTAGCGTAGATTTTATAAGTGAGTTAGGAACTACACAACTTAGCGTTAGAGAATTTTTAGAACTTGGAATTGGCTCTGTTATTGATTTAGAAAAACCAGCAGGTGAGAGTGTAGAACTTTATGTAAATAATAGAATTTTTGGTAAAGGCGAAGTAATGGTTTATGAAAGAAATTTAGCAATTCGTATAAATGAAATACTAAGCTCAAAAACCGTTATTCAATATTTTAAAAAAGAGTTGTGATGAAAAAAATAATCTTACTACTAATTAGTTTAAATCTTTTTGCGAACAATATCATAAATTATAATATTTATAAAAGAGATGATAGGATTGATGTTATGCTAAGCTTTGATTCTCCATATAACGCAAAAGATGGAGATATTAGAATATTAAGTGGAAGCGATTATGTAGGCGTAGTATTAAATAATGTTAAAATTTCTGAAAGAAATTCTCAAATATTAAATATGCCTTACGCAGAACAATTATTAATGTATCCATTAGGCGAAAGCACGGTTTTAGAATTTAAAACAAAAGAAAAAATAAATGTCATTCCTGCACTTACAAAAGATGATGGTTTTGGGCTTAGAATTAGAGTTATGCCAAAAACCACAAACCAAGTGCAAAATAATGAAATAAAATATGCAGAAGATAATAATATAGATGGTAAATTGTATTCAATGATAGGTGTTTTAGCAATATTAGTTTTAGTATTAATATTTGTAAAAAGACAACTTGCAAAAAAAGGAAAAATATCTAATTTAAATTCTAAGCAAAAAGTTGCTAGTTTTTTAAATATTAATGAAAATCAAGCCGTAGTAATTTGCGAAAAACAACTTGATAAAGATAACAAATTCATAGTTATTGATTATGAAAATTCAAGATACAAATTAATAATAGGAAATACAAATATTTGGCTTGATGCACCTAATCAAACTGAAGAGAATTTTGAAAGTTATTTTGAAGAAAACAAACAAAAATTACAAAATATGATAAAGCAAAATGCTCTTAATTCATATAAAGAAAAAATAAGTAAAATATAAGGAGTTAAAATGAGAAATAGAAATAAAAAAACAAAAATAACAATATTTTTTTCAATAATTATAGTTGTTGTATTGGCAAGTTTTATTGCTTTTTCAAATACTTTTGAAAGAATTGCTCCTAATATTTCTTTAGACAACAACCAAGAAGATACAATTTATTGGAATGCTAGAGAT
>NZ_JAHCZC010000206.1:0-463 GCF_018501135.1 Campylobacter sp. 2018MI13
TTGCTGTTGATGGTAAATTTAAATATGTTCCAGAATTAGGTTGCAATAACTTTGGAGATTACAAGTTTACATTTAATGTAATTGGAACTGATATTAAAGGTGAAGCTAGCTTAAAACTTGTTGCTGATACTCAAACAAATACACCTAGCGTAGATAATACTACAAGTGATGTGGTTGTAGGTTCAGAAAACGGAATTATTAATATTAAACCAAGTGAAGATGCAAATAAAGTTCCAAGTGTTGATAATACTACAAATGGAAATACTAGTGATTCAGAAAACGGAATTATTAATATTAAGCCAAGTGAAGAAACAGATAATACACAAAACAAATCTGCTTTAGAATTTAAAGTATTCCAAGGCGATGAAGATGGATATTTCAACAACTTAACTGAAATTCCAAATGGTGGTAGAACATTTGATACTACTCCAACATTTATAGGTAAATCAGTTGCTAATGATAC
>NZ_JAHCZC010000207.1:0-462 GCF_018501135.1 Campylobacter sp. 2018MI13
GCTAAGCGCTCATGCAAACGCATCTATGAACAATAGATCAATTGACAGTTCTTTAAATAAGTTAAACTCAGGTTTTAGAATTAACTCTGCTGCTGATGATGCTTCAGGTATGGCAATTGCTGATAGTTTAAGAAGTCAAGCAAGTTCTCTTGGTCAAGCTATTATGAATGCTAATGATGCTATTGGTATAATTCAGACAGCTGATAAGGCTATGGATGAGCAAATAAAAATACTTGATACAATTAAGAATAAAGCTATTCAATCAGCTCAAGATGGTCAAACAACTGAAACAAGACGCTCACTTCAAGCTGATATTTCAAGACTTATGGAAGAATTAGACAATATTGGTAATACTACATCATTCAATGGTCAAAAGCTTCTAAGTGGAACGTTTTCAAACAAAGAATTTCAAATTGGTGCATATTCTAATGAGACAGTTAAGGCTAGTATTGGGGCAACTAC
>NZ_JAHCZC010000208.1:0-462 GCF_018501135.1 Campylobacter sp. 2018MI13
GGCTGATCTCAAGGATGAATATTTCGACAAGGTGAGGCTCGTCGGGGTTCAGCGACCGATGTGATTTCAGGGTCCGAGCCCTCAGCGCAGAATATGAACTTTCGCGGCGATGCCACCCGTACAGGTGGTATAGCTCTCCTGCGTCTCGCACTTCATGGTGTATGTCTTACCCGTCACCGGGCTATACGCCTGCACCTCATAGTCGCCCTGGGCACCCGCCGGTATGGCATTAGCCACCTCAAGAGCGAATGGGCACGATGTCGTACCGACGGCACCAACCGACGAGGAACAAAGGGTGTCTCCATCGGGCAGTTTGTCAGCCACCTGACGAGCGCTCAATGTAGGAGACTGCGGGCTCAACGGAGTTGGGGTTGACAAGGCTGGACTCGACGGAACGGGACTCGGCGAGGCAGGCGAGGACATTAGGAAGCTCGGGGTGGTGTCAATCGATGTAGCCTGCGG
>NZ_JAHCZC010000209.1:0-462 GCF_018501135.1 Campylobacter sp. 2018MI13
GCTACGAGGGATCCGACGACGGCGACTTTGGTCACCGATGCTCCGAAGAACAGGGCCACCGCAGCACCTGCGAAGGAAAGCTCCGACGTGCCGTGAATAGCGAAGGCCAGATCTCGAGCATGGATCATCGGGCCGATAAGGCCTGCAAGCACACCGAGGATGATCCCGGCAATGATCGATCCGCGGACTAGCGGCACCAATTGGCTGAAGCTGTCGAAATTGATAATTGTGGAGAAATCCATGTCAGCCCATTTCCTCAGATTCTTCGGCCCGGGGCATGCAGGTGGGTCGAGCGCTCTTCGTCAGCAAGGACAATGATGCGATTGCCGCGATGGAACACCTCGACGTGGGACCCGTACATCTCGCTGAGGACGTCCGATCGCAGCACCTCGTCGGGAGTGCCAACGCGAACCTTGCCGCCGGCGACGTAGACCACCCGGTCGGCGTAGGGCAGCACAGGGT
>NZ_JAHCZC010000210.1:0-460 GCF_018501135.1 Campylobacter sp. 2018MI13
GCATCTGGCCGAACGAATTACGTATGCCGCAACAGAGCCAACGACCAGTCTTTGCAAAAAGTTCTTTCCGGTTGAACCGACAATAATCAGATCATTTTCATATTCGGGTTGGAAATCTTCAACGATAACCAGCTTAGGATTGCCGAAACGCAGGTGAACCCTGATTTGTTCCGGCTTGAGCCCTGCTTCCTGAATTGCTTTTCTGCGCAGTTCAAGCAAATATTCTTCGCTATCGTGTTCGATCTCGTAAATCTGCTCGCCGTCAAGCGCAATTCCTGCTCCGCCGTATTCAAGCGAGCTGAGATCCATGACCCTCAACACGTCCAAATGTGCATCGTTACGCTTGGCAACTTCGATGGCTTCTTTTAAAGCAACTTCTCCGCCTTTTGATCCGTCAATCGCAACCAAAATATTTTCATATTCGCATGACATGTGAATCACCCTGCCTTTCTTCTTATAT
>NZ_JAHCZC010000211.1:0-458 GCF_018501135.1 Campylobacter sp. 2018MI13
GTGAGTAATAAATCTAGTATTTCTCAATCAGACAGAGCTAATGTCCAAAATAGCGACTCTTGATAAATAGTGCCATCAAATAGGCTCACCACTATAGCTTTTTGAATCTTTTAGGTCCATCACCAAAAGTCGGTATTTGTCAAGATAGTTGCCGCACCTCTCTTGTTCTAAAGCTGTTATCTATTTCATATGGCACTGTTTTACTACCGCGCTTCGCTTGCTCGCCTGCAGAGAATCAATGTAAGCGTCCTATTTGACGCTCATTTTGTACAGATACTTCATATTCTGAGATATTCATTTGAAAGCCCTTTTTGAGTTTAGTTAAAGATGTAAGCAAGCGCCTTCACCGCCTGATCCGGCGTTTCAACCGTCGCATGGGCTTTTCGAGATAATTCCTTCAGCGCGTGATGGAGTTTCTCGGGCCGTACAAGGATCAGCGGCTTGCCGGACGTAACGGC
>NZ_JAHCZC010000212.1:0-457 GCF_018501135.1 Campylobacter sp. 2018MI13
GTATTTAATATATTTATAATATATCAAGATAACTTGATATTTAGAATACTATAATAAATTTTCAAAATTATTTTATTTTGAAAAAGGATTTTTATGGAATTTACAAGTGAGAAATTATTAGAAACTCTTTATGAGTTTTTGTTTTTAACTGCTGAAATAAGCTTTTTATTTATTTTTATCAATATGATTATGTTTTATATTAATTCAAGATATAGCTTTAATAAATATTTAAAAAATAATATTTTTTCATATTTTATAGCAATATTTTTAGGCTCAATTACTACTTTTTGTTCTTGTTCAACTATACCTGTTTTTAATTCTTTAATTAAAAATAATATTAATCACGGAGTAGCTAGTGCTTTTTTACTAACTTCGCCATTAATTAATCCTATGCTAATTACTATGCTACTTAGTGCATTTGGTTTTAGCATAACTTTTTATTACATTATTTATATAG
>NZ_JAHCZC010000213.1:0-457 GCF_018501135.1 Campylobacter sp. 2018MI13
GTAAAGGAAGCTTGCGCAAATGCGAATGCCGAAACGGGCAGATTGGCAGCCGATAAGCACCGGATGATCGTCGACGCATGCGAAGCTATTTTAGACGATTTTGATCGTTTTGCTTCAGACTTGCGGACTCCAGCTATTCAGGGGGGAGCCGGGACGAGCACCAACATGAACGCTAACGAGGTAATCGCCAACCTCGCGGCGGAAATGGCCGGGGCAAAGAAAGGTACATATGAGCTGATTCATCCAAACGATGACGTCAACATGGCACAATCGACAAACGACGTCTTTCCTACCGCAGGACACCTGGCTCTGGTGGAATATGCGACCGATCTCTTGGATCAGCTTGAGAAGGCTGCATCCTCAGTTCTGAAACTGGCTCATGAACGCCGCTGCTCCCTGAAAATGGGCGGTACCCAACGTGAATATGCAGTCCCGACAACGTTTGGCAAGGAGTAAC
>NZ_JAHCZC010000214.1:0-456 GCF_018501135.1 Campylobacter sp. 2018MI13
ACTCAATTCAAGGTTGCTAAGCAACAAGTAATGAAGTCATACCAATACGCTTTCCGTGATCGTCGAAAGAACAAGTCCAACTTCCGCAAGTTGTGGATTGCTCGTATCAACGCTGCAGCTCGTATGAACGGCATCAGCTACAGCCAATTGATGCACGGCTTGAAATTGGCTAACATCGAAGTTAACCGCAAGATGTTGGCTGATCTTGCTATTACTGATGCAGCAGCATTTACGGCCGTTGTTGAAGAATGAAAGAAGTCTTTGGCATAATATTTAGCTTACCTAAAAGAGCTGGGAGTTGTTTTTCTCCTGGGTCCGTGTTATTGCTAAATGGAATGATTCGTGTGTCTTGCGTAAACGTAATCTACTAATCTATTATTATAGTAGCAAAATTTCAGAAGGGAATTAGAGCATGTTTTCAAACTTTCTACCAACATGGCAATTTGAGTCAATTTA
>NZ_JAHCZC010000021.1:0-22209 GCF_018501135.1 Campylobacter sp. 2018MI13
ATGTAAAGAATGTAAGTGATATAAAATAAGTTGAAAGCTTTATGTGCTCGTTATTTAAGCTTGATTTTTGTAAAATGTAAGTGCTTTACAAAGTGTATAAAATAAGAGTTTTTGCTTTACATTTTATAAAATACTTTCAAAAAACCTTTACAACATACCTTACAAAATCTTTATAAAAGCCCATTAAATCGGCTTTGAAATACTTTTAAAATCTTTTTAAATAAATATATGCAAAAAATATTGCGGGGACATTTGGGGGATATTTTGTCCCCCATAAATAAAATTATAGCAACATTTTAAGCCAATTTTTTATATTAATCTTGACCATTTCTAACGAATGCAGGTTCGTTAAAATCTCTAGTTTTATAATCTACTTTTATTGTTCCACCACTTACTTTTTGCATTTCAGGTTGAACTATTTTATAGCTTAACTCTTCTTCACGCTTTTTGCTCTCTTGCTCAATTTTAGCTTTTTGTGCTCTTGTTTCATCAAAACCTGTAGCTATAATAGTAACTTCAACAGCATCAGCTGGCAAGCTAGTATCTAATACATGTCCGCAGAATACATTTAAATCTTCGTTACTAGAATTTGAAATCTCTTCCATTGTCTCAACAAGTTGGAAGAAAGGAATATTTTCACCATAGCTAAAAAATACTATCATAGCTTTAGCATCTTGTAGGTTAGTTGTATAATTTTCTAATAATGGAGAATCAATTGCATTTGCATACGCTTCTTTAATAGCATTTTCACCTTCAGCTCTTCCCATTCCCATAAGTGCTGTTCCACGATGGCTCATAACAGAAGTAACATCTGCAAAATCTATATTAGTATCAGCTTCAATTAATAACATTTTAATTATGCCGGTTACAGCATTTACTAAAACATCATTAGCAAATTTGTTAGCTTCTCTAGTATTTAAAGTTTTTGGAACTACTAATTTTAACTTATCATTTTGGATTAATATAACGCAATCGCTTTCTTTTTTTAGCTCTTCTAATCCTTTTTCAGCAGCTTTAATTCTAGCTTTTTCATAGCTAAATGGGAATGTAGCAACAGAAACAACAAGTATGCCTAAAGATTTTGCAATTTTAGCAATAACTGGACCTGCACCAGTGCCAGTTCCACCACCTAGACCTTCGGCGATAAATAATAATTCTGTTCCTGCTAAGCGTTCTTTAATTTCATCTTCAACTTCTTCAGCTGAAATTCTACCTATTTCAGGATTTGCACCAGCTCCACGACCATTTGTCTTCTTTGGTCCTAATTGTATTTTAATGTTTGCTTTTGACCTATTTATATCTTGAATATCAGTATTTGCAATCATAATATCTACATTAGAAATATCAACTTTTAAAGAACTAGCACAAGTTTCTACAATATGATTTATCATATTTCCACCTGCTCCACCAACACCAATTACTTTTATCTTAACGCCGCAATCCATTTCACTCTCCATTACTTTAAAATCTATATTATCACCTAAAATATCAAAATCCATTTCTTAAAATATCCTTTCTATATAAGCACAAACTTTCTTCCAAGATTTAGCAAAAACGCCTTCAGATTTTTCTTCATTAGAACTAATCTTTAATGACTCTAATACTTCATCTTTGTCATTTTTTTCAATCTTAAGCAATTTTTGTTCCTTAACATCTATATTTGTGTAATAAGAAGTATTGTTTTTAGTTTCTATTTCTTTATCTATCGAAAAATCTATGATTTTTTCTAATTCTGTGGTTTTTTGTCTAGTTAATAAAACACCACTAGAATTAAGCTCATATTTAGTATGAAAACCACAAGAATACATACATAGGCCTAATAAACATGTATATTCAGGCATAGTAAAAATCTCATTATCCCCATAAAATACGCTATTTTTTTCTATAACTGTTCTTACGGCTTTATTGTTAAATTTAGGAGTTGCTCTTTCAGCCATATTGTCTATTTTAAAACAACCTCCAGTCAAAACTACTCTTGAGAAAAATTTCTCATAAGGACTATCATCTATGCTAGCATATATACATTCAAGCATTTCTGTAAGTCTCATATTTACACACTTTGAAACTGATTCAACAGATACTCTATCAAGAGTTTGAGAACCGGTTTTGTAATACTCTACATGAGTGCTATTTTCTTCATCTTTAAATAAAGAAAATTGTAATTTAATTTTATCTGCAACCTCATTGCTAGCGGTAAGATATTTAGCAATATCACTTGTAATATGCCAAGAACCAAAAGGAAAATAATACATCCATATAATTGAATTATAAGCATATATTGCAATATCACATACTTGCGAACCACAATCAATGATAGCAACACCATTTTCTCTTTCATCGTTATTTAAACAATAAATTGAATTAGCATATATAGAAGATACTAAAACATAGTTTTTTATATCAGCATTTGATAATATTTGCTTTATATTTTCATAATCATTTTTATTCATAGTAATAATATTAGCTTCCAATCTAAAGCTTGAAGCCATCATACCAAGTGGATCTTCAATATTATCAGTATTATTCGCTCTAAATCTATAAGGCAGTATATGAATTGGAATTTGATCGCTATGAATATCTGCAGATGTTCTAGCAGCATTAATTGCTTTTTCTATATCTTTAATTGTAATTGCCGAGCCATTAGCATCTAGCCTTATGTCAGCATATCCAGTTACAGAATTTGTATAAGCTCCACTAACAGAAACAGCAATTTTATCTATATTAATACTTAAATTTTCCTTAACCTTATTTACTGCTTTTTTAATGGAATTACTTGCGTCATTAATGCTTGTAATTTTTCCAGATTTAATTCCGTAAGTTTGTGTATTAGCAACACTAACTACTTTGATACCTTCCCCATCAAAACTAACAATAGCTACTTTTATTAAACTAGAACCAAGATCAATAGCTAAAATATTCAAAATTCACTACCTTTATAATAATTTTTAATTTCATAACGCTTATCTAATTCTTTTATTAAATCATCAAGCATAAGAGTAAAATTAATATTTTTCAACTCATTACTTAAATCAGTATTATTCTTTTCACTTGTATTATCAACTAATTTTTGAGAAAGTATTTCATATACTAATACTTTATCATTTAAAAGCACATAAGATTTTTTAGTATTTTTCAAAAATAACTCGCTCACAAATGTAAAAAATTCTGTATCTGTTAAATCGGTATTATTTTTAGAAACTTTAGATATAAAACCTATATTTTTTCCATTAATTTTATCTTTTTTTAATTCTTCTTCACCTGTATTTGACAATAATTCTTTAAATTTTAATTCTCTTAAATCTTCTTCTACCATCATTTTAGCTTTTTCAAATTCTAAAGCAGTTGGCTGATTTATTTTATCAAGTCTTACTATATAATATTTATTATCCATAATAAAAGGCTTACTCATTTCACCTACTTTTAAATCTTTATTTTGTAAAACTAATTCAGAATAAGCATTTTGATTTGTAGTTGATTGGAATTTAATTTCATTATTTTTTAACTTAATGTAATCAAGTTTAGCTTCTTTTTCTAACAAACTTAAAGCAAAATCTATCTTAACATCATTTATTGCTAGTTCATATTCTTTAATTTTGCCTTCTTCATCTTTATAATTAAATTTATTATTTTCCCAATAAGCTTTCATATCACTTTCAATTAAATTGTCTAAATTAGGATTTAATGTATATACAGAATAATCATATGATAGTTCAGTTTTATATTCATCTTTATGTTCTTGCCAATAAGACTTTAATTCATCTTCGCTTAATTTGATTTTATCTTCTTCTTTAGACAAATCTATAATTTTTAAATTTATCTCATCTTGCATATTTAAACTAGCATTTGCGATTTCTAATTCTTCTTTATTTGCTGGAACTGCTAGTAATTTTAATAATTTAGAAATTTCTAATTTATTTTTAATTTGATTAGCAAAATCTGCTTCACTCATTCTTAAATTTTTCAAATATGTTAAATATTTACTTTTATCAAATGTTTTATCTTCTTCACTTTTATTAAATAACTCATAGCTAGCTATTGTTTTTACAACTTCTTCTTCACTAGCATAAAATCCCAAATCATTAGCATAGTTTAATAATAATTTTTCTCTTATTAATTCCACTAATGCTTGTTTATCCAGTCCTAACTTTAACGCTTGTTCTTCTGTTAATTCACCATTAGATAATTGATTTTGAATATAAAATAATTCGCTATATTTATCATTAAATTCTTTATGTGTTACGCCTAAATTTCCTACTTTTGCTACATATTTGCTTCTTGAACTATTTAAATCTACACTACCCCAACCAACAGTTCCTGCACCAACAAATGCTATAACGCTAATCCAAATTGTAACAACTAAATATTTTTTATGACGCTGCATCCAAGTAATCATTATTTATCCTAATTTCAAGTGTTTTTAAAGAAAAATCCTATCTTATAAGCATTAACAAAGATTTAATTTATAAAGAAATTTTAGCCTGCAAATCTATATCAAAAATTTTAGAAAATAAACCATTAAAATCTCTATCAAAAATCAATAATCCAAAATTCTTTATCATTAAAAAATTAGATTTATTTTTTCTTAATTTATCTATTAAAACATTCATATCTTGTAAAATTAATTCATTTTCTATAAAAATATTTTGATTTTGATATTTCAAACTTGAACCATTGCATATTTTCATTATATCTTTAGTGCAAACTACGGCTATCACTTTAGCTTGTGAAAAAGAATTATATATTTTTGAATGTAATTTTACATATTTACAAGCATCATATTGTTTATAATTTTCATTTAATAATAATTTAATAAAGAATGAATTATCATCATTAAATATTGTATTTTTGTTTATTAAAAACGCATTATCTTCAAATCTTGAAGATATAGAACCATTAAGTCCATATATAAAGTCTTTTTCATACATTATTTTTGCGTATTTTTTGATTTCAGCAAACATTATTATATCCTTGTTAAAAAGTTTTATTTATTATATATACAATATTAAATTACAAGGTAAGCATTTGCAAATTCATATTCCCGTTTTAAAAGATGAAGTAGTTAAATTATTTAAAGATTTAGATAATGGTTATTATCTTGACGCGACTTTGGGCTATGCAGGACACGCTAGTGCTATATTAAAAAATAATAATAAACTAAATCTAATAGCGTGTGACCAAGATATAGAAGCCATCAATTATTCTAAAGAAAAATTAAAAGAATTTAATGTAGATATTCAAATTTATAAAACAAATTATGAAAATATATTTTCTTTCATTAATAACAAAAATGAAATTAAAGGTGTATTAGCAGATATTGGAGTATCTAGTTTGCAATTAGATAAAGATGATAGGGGTTTTTCTTTTGATTCTAGTGAATTAGATATGAGAATGGATAAAAATAAAGATTTTGATGCAAAAACTCTAATTAATACCTATACTAACAAGCAACTAAGTGAAATTTTTAAAAATTACGCAGAATTACCAGAAAAACTAGCTTCTGATATAGCTTCAAATATTATCAAAAATAGACCTATTAACTCTTGCAAAGAACTTAGTAAAATAATAGGAAATGCAAAGTTAAACAATCGTAGTGTAAGCCTAAAAACTTTAATATTTCAAGCAATTAGAATTGAAGTAAATGATGAATTAGGAGTGCTTAAAAGATTTTTAGAGCAACTGAAAGAATTTAAAAATTGTCTAATTTGTATAATTACTTTTCATTCTTTAGAAGATAAAATAGTAAAAGACACTTTTAAAAAATGGGCAAATAATTGCATTTGTGATGAATTTGCAATTAGATGTGAATGTGGTAATAACCATTCCTTAGGAAAAATTATTACTAAAAAACCAATTGAACCTAGCAAAGAAGAAATAAAATATAATTCTAGGTCAAGTTGTGCAAAACTTAGAGCGTTTTATTTAAAATAATGAAAAACATAAGAACAAGTACAGAAGAAAAAGAAGAATTACTAATAAATAAATACCAAGATTATTCTATTTTAGGTTTTAACAAAAGGCTAATATTATTATTTTTTATAATAATGATTATATCAATTAGCTTAGTTTGGGTTAGACTTCAACTCTATGAATCAAGTAAAGTTTATGCTCAATTAAAAGACAAAAGAGAAGTATTAAGCGAAGAAAATAAAGAGCTTAAAAGAAAAATAGAAGCTTTACAATTTAAAAATAAAATTACAAATTATTTTGAAGTGCAATATGGAACTAAATAAACAATATTTTATTAATTCGTATCAAAAATTAAAAGTGTATTTTCATAAATACGACCCTAGTAATTTTTCATTACTATACGCTATGAAAGCTTGCGTTGGACTTGCTATTTGCTTAATCATAAGCTATTTTACAATTCACGAAAACTATACTATTTTTAGTGTTTTATCTTGTGTTTTTATATTTTATATGAACAATCTTAATTCGGTAGGAACTAAGAAAATATTATATTTGCTAGCTTTTACTTTTTTTGGTTGTTTTTTTGCTCTAGTAGTTCCTTATTTAATCAAACTTGATTTTTTTATGGCAATTCCTAGTTTTATTTGGATTTTCGCTGTTATTTTTGCAGGTGCAATTTCACAAGACGCACTCAAAGTTGGCATATATGCAACCTTACTTGTTATGGCTATGTTAATTAGTGCTAGTCTAAATAATTTTGATTCTTTAGAAGTATTTTATGCGACATTAATTGGCTCTTGTGTAGCAACTATTTTTAGAACTTTTGCATTTTATACTTATGGTGGATTTACTAGAAGAAGTTTTATAATGCTTTTAAATGATTTGATTTATATGAGTGAAAATATGACAAATAGCAAATATGAAATGTGGCAAAATTTATTCGTAACAAGGATTAATGAATTTAAAAGACTTTTTGAAAGTAAATCAGTAAATATAAAAGATTCAAGCCTTATAAGACACCAAGAAATGGCTATGTTTTATTTGCTAAAGTGTGAAGAAATAGCACTTGCTTTATTTTCGTTAAGGACATTTTTTAAACAAAATTCAAAAAATGCTCATATAAAAAATATTCAAAATGAAATTATTTTTAATCTTGAAGAATTAAAAAAGATATTTAAAGATGAAAAAGTCAATCTCAAATCATTTTGTCTTGATAGATTAAAACAATTAAATACATTACCAATATTATGCACCTTAGTAGAGGTTCTTTATTACAAGCTTGAATTATTTAAGCAAGGTGGAGCAAAACAATTAACCTTAAAACCAAAAGATAAAAAAATCACAATTAAAACTATTTTAGAAAAGTTTCATTTTGATAATAAGTATTTTAAATTCTCAATAAAAGTTGCATTAGCAACTTCGTTTTCGTTATTTTTAGCATTATTTTTCAAAATTGACCACGGAATTTGGATAGCGATGGGTGTTTTTACAATGTTTAAAGAAACTATCAATTCAACTACAATTAATAATAAAGAAACCATTTATGCAGCACTAATAGGCTTTGCATTAGGACTTTTGATTATTTTTTCAATACATTCAAAATTAATTTTTGTAGTGCTATTTTTATCATATTTTGCTTGTATATATTTTAAGCATTTTCCATATTTTATAGCAACTATTTTTATTATGTTAAATCTTGCTATTTTATTTGCGAGTTTAGGACTTGATTATGAAAGATTACTTGTATATAGATTGATTGATTTTATTGTAGCATTTTTTATAGTTTATACCTTTTCGTATCTTTGGCCTAGCAAAAGCGAAGATGATATAAAACCTACTTTAAAAGACGCAATAAATAATCTTAAAAACTTCTTAAGTGCTGTTATTAAAAAAGAAGATTATTTAAATTATGAAAATAAAATTTTATTAAATATTAAAAGCCTTAAAAACCTTTTATACGAAAGCAGAAACAAGCATAATAAAATTGAACAAATTAGACTACTAGAAGCAGTTTTGGAAATGAATAACTTATGTATATCATTAAATGAGTATTTATATTCAAAATATAATAAAATTCAATTAAAAGAACAATCAGATATTGGAATTTTAATCACTAGATTTAAAATGATGGAAAATATAAGCAATGACTTGCCTTATTATTTTTATGATGAAATAGATGATAAAATTCTAACAAACGATGAGAGAATTAAGTATTTTATAAACCAAATCTCAAAACGCCAAGATATAGTATATAAATACCTAATTGATAACTAAAATCACTCTAATTCAACTTGCTCTAATAATAATTCATCGCCACTTTTAATCTCAACATTATTACTAGAGCAATTTTTGCAACAAAACTCATTTTTATTTTGAATAAAACTACAATTACAATCTTTGCAAAAAAGTTCAAGTTCTTTTAAAACTACTTCTAATTTAGCATTGAAATAGCTTGAATTATTATCGCTAGTAAAAGCATTGAAAGCTTCTTTAAAATAATGCTCTTCAACCCCACTAAGCCTACCTATACTAACTCTTACTCTAGTAATTTTTGTAGCTTTATTATTGATTCTAATTCTTTCACACTCATCTAAAAGATTATTAACAATTGCCATTTCATGCATTAGCAAATCCTTGGCAATAATTCGCCTTTTGGCATTTGTAAAATCCTACTTCCACCATAGCTATTATTAAGCTTTACTGATGGGCTTTTTGACTTATGCACTACACCTATTATATTTGCAAAATCATTGTATTTTTTTAATTCTTTTAATACATTTTGTGCATCTTCTTTAGAACAAATACAAACAAATGTTCCTTCATTAGCTAATTCTAAAGCATCAAATCCTAATAATTCACAAAGCCCTAAAACCCCATCACTTATACTAATATCACTTTCATTGATTATAAATTCCAAGCCACTTGATTTTGCTAATTCATTTAACACGCTAGATAAACCACCACGAGTAGCGTCTCTTAGGCATTTTATATCGTATTTTAAAATATCTTTTACTTCACTATATAAACATTTTGCATCACTTATAATATCGTAGTTAAAACCAAATCTAGCAGCCATTACACAAGCTCCATGCCTTCCTAAATCACCACTTACTATAATAGCGTCGCCTTCTTTAATACTTTTTGTGCTAATTTTATTATTATTAATAAATCCATTTGCATCGCCTATACAAGTTGTATTTATATATATCTTATCAGCCTTACCCTTAGGAACTACCTTTAAATCCCCACACTTAATTCCTACTTCAAATTCTTTTGCAGTATTTGATAAATCATTTAATATTTTTGCTAAATCATCAAGTAAAAAGCCTTCTTCTAAAATAAGACCTAAAGTAAGATATTTAGGCTTTGCTCCCATCATCAAAACATCATTTATAGAACCACAAGCTGCGATTT
This sequence comes from Campylobacter sp. 2018MI13, assembly GCF_018501135.1. Taxonomy (NCBI): domain Bacteria; kingdom Pseudomonadati; phylum Campylobacterota; class Epsilonproteobacteria; order Campylobacterales; family Campylobacteraceae; genus Campylobacter; species Campylobacter sp. 2018MI13. Next base: position 9,322 of record NZ_JAHCZC010000021.1, read on the forward strand.
TACCTATATTTGCACCATTGATAAAAATTGGGTCAAGCACAAAAGAATCAGTTGAAAAAGCGATTTTAGAAAAACCATCACAAACAGCAGCATCTTCGCTAAGTCCTTGAGAATTATCAGCATGAATATGTTTTAAAATAAAATTATTTAAAAACTCATTCATCTCATCTCCGCCACCACCATAGCTTAATAAAACTTGCTTTTGCATAATATTTCCTTTAATTTCCTATTGTGTAATCTCTTACTAATCTAATTTTTGCTACTTTTGATAAAGCTTCTCCTGTCTCAACACTAATTCTTGCTAAAACGGTGTTTTTATCAAATTTTAACGCCTTAGAACTATCAACTTTTGTATATTCTATTGTGATTAAATATTTTCTATCACTATTACTAGGGTAATAGTAATTCTCGGTTATTTTTGCGTTTGACATAATACCTGAATTAACTATAGGATCACCTGATTCAAACCATCTACTTAATGCCTTTGCTCTAGCTCCGTCCATTATAAGTTCAACCTGCTCTTTAAGATAAGCTCTAGCTGCAAATGACACGGTGCTTTTTGATGATTGCAAGGTTAAAACTCCAACAACACTTACTAAAATAATAAATATAATAGCAGTTATCATACTAAAACCTGATTTTTTCATATTATTACCCCACTTTTGCAAACTTTAAGGCTTGTCTTTTTAGTAATAAAACTACCTGGCAAATCATTTACTTCTAAGCATAATTTAATTTTAGTAACGCCGTTATTATTACTAATAATAAAATCACTAACATTATTTACAAGTGTTACTTTATCAATGGTATTTGTTGCGAAATTTGGTCTTTTATCTTTAAAATCATAACTATAATATTTTAATTCACTATCTTCAAACTTAATACCTTCAATCTTATCAACTAATACATATACATTACTAATTGTAAAAATCTTATCACTTAGTTTTAGTTCAATTTTTGCATAATCTTCTTTCTTACCACTACCAACATTTCTTTCAGCTATTTCTAAATCATACAAATCTTTTTCCATAAAAGAAGTTGAAGTTGCTATATTATCCCCTAAAAAATATACGCCTAACTTATCTCCTAAAGAATACGAATTAATAATTTTAGTATTAATACCTTTTTGTTTATGAGAAAAACAATTAAAATAATTTGTTCCATCATAGCAACTTGCTTTATCATTTACAGCTGCATTAATAACGCTTCTAGTTTCGTTAAGCCCGTCCCATTTATTATGCTTTTTATCAATAATAGCAATCCTAGCCCATTCAAAAATCTTAAAATCATTCTTTAAAGAATCATCTTCAATATTAAAAACAAACTTACAATCAGTTACAGAATTTACACATTCAGAATTTTCAGCTTTTTTAAGTCTAAAGCTATTTTTAATGGCATTGTTTAGGTGTGTTGTTAAAAAGTCCATAGTAGCTTGAGATTTAAGCTCAAGTTCATTTAATGCTCTAACTCTTTGTTCGTTATCGTAAGAAAATTTAATAATCTCAATTCCAAGCCCTGCAATTATTCCTAAAATAACAATAACAACAATTAATTCTATTATCGTAAAAGCCTTTTTCATCTACTTCCTTATAAACTTAAATAATTTTTTAATTTTGCTTCATTAGTGCTATCCCAAGTGGTATCACTAGTCTTCATTGCATATTGGCTATAAATACTATCTAATCTTCCAAATTTATTAAAAAATACATCAAATGATACAATAGGATTAGCTCCATCTAAAATCTGCATTTGACCTACATACATTGTGCTAGTCCCGCCTATATCTCCACATATACTATTTGTTGATATAGCACAATCAATAGGAATTTTAAAACCAAATTTATAAGATGAATCTATTTTTGAATACTTACCATATACATAATTTATCTTTTGACCTAAAACATTAGAAAAGCTTACATTTTTTTGATTATTTATAGAAATATTATTGATATTTGCAGCACTTCCTGATGAAGTAGCATAATATCTTGAATTAATATTAATTTGATTTAACTCATCAACTTTATAAGTTATCTTACCTTGTAAAGCAGGAGTTAATATATATTGAGATAATAAGCTATTAGTTTTGTATTCATCATAAGCTATATTAGAATTATCATAAGGTAGATTTCTAATAAGTCCATAAAGCTCTTTTACTTCATAAAAATATTCTTGTTTATAACCTACCTCATCGCCTTCTAAACTAGCATTAACTATTTTTGGAATAGCTGCTAAGCTAATTCCAATTACAACCATAGAAAATATAAGCTCAATTAATGAAAAGCCTTTTTTCATCCACGAACCCTTTCGTATTCTTTCATATATTCGCCTAAAATTTTAACTTTTTCTAAACTAGCACTATTGTAAATACTAGCTCTTAATCCGCCAAGTTTTTTATGACCTTTTAAACCTAGCATATTGTGTTCTTTAGCAGCTTTACTCCAAAATTCTAAGTCTAATTCATCATTTCCTGTAGTAAAGCAAACATTCATAACTGATCTATCATCATTATTTACATAAGCTTTGTAAAAATTACTATTATCAATAATATCATAAAGATATTTAGCTTTTATTTCATTTTCTTGATTAATTGCATCAAGTCCGCCTTTAGCTTTAATCCATTTCATAATTTTTGCATATACATAAATAGCAAATGTAGGCGGAGTATTAAATAAAGAATTATTATCTGCATAAGTGTTGTAATTAAACATTTTAGGCATAGTTTTATTTTTACTGCGTTCTAATAAGTCTTTTCTAATAATTAAACATGCAAATCCTGCTATACCAGCATTTTTTTGAACTCCACCATATAAAACACCTATATTTGAAAAGTCTAATTTCTTAGAAAAAAAGTCCGAACTAGCATCAACAATCAAAGGAGAATTTGAAATAGGAAGTTGCTTATATTGAGTTCCATGCACCGTGTTGTTTGAACAAATATAAGTATAAGAACTATCATTATTTAAAGCAATTTTTGGAATATAATTATATTTACTATCTTTTGAACTAGCTACGATTTTTGCATTTACTCCAGCTAAGATAGCTTCTTCGCAAGCTTTTTGCGTCCATACATCAGTATCAATGTATTCACAAGGCTTATTATCTAGGCTAAAATTCATAGCCAATAAGCTAAATTGCATAGTAGCACCACCTTGAACGAAAATTACTTCATAATCATCATTTATTCCATAAAGCTCTTTTGCATCTTTAATAGCGTCATTGTGCATTTGCTCATAATAACTTGAGCGATGACTAATTTCCATAATAGAAAAGCCGTTATTTTTATAGCTTAATAATTCTTCTTGAATTTCTTTTAAAACCTCTAATGGTAATTCAGATGGTCCTGCACTAAAATTGTATTGTCTCATTTTTACTCCTTTATAATCTTTGCTATTTTTACACAATCAATTGATTTTAGCGTGATTTCATCGCCTTCTTTTAAAGCACTAAGTTTTATGCCTTTATTATCTTTCATAACTCTAGCATACTCTTTAATGCTTTCTAAGAATGATTGATGAGTGCTTAAAATCTTTTGATAATTGTTTATTTTTACATATTTTTCTTTAAATTTAGGTTTAAAGCTGTTATTTAATAATATTTTTTGATTTTCTAGTTTGTCTTTTGCTAGTTTTATTTTAAAATCAATGATGTTTTTACTCTTTATAAAATCATTTAAAGATTGATTTTTATTTAAAATAGCCTTATTAAATGATTGTTTTGCTAGTTTTTCATATTGATTTAGGCTAAATTGCATACTTGAAATATTGCTTTTAAGCTTTGTGATATTTATCTTATTTTCATAAATATTATAAAGCCTTTCTTTATTTTCTAAGGCTTTATGAAAATTATTATTTAAAATAGTTTTTTGATTATTTAAAATTAGCTCATTTTGTTTTAAAATATTTTTTAGCTTATTTTGAAATAAAGTCTTTTTATTTAAAAGATTATTTTTATATGAATTAAATTTAAAATTCACTTCTTTTTTAGAAAATTTACTTGCTAAATATAAATAATTTTGCTCTTTTTTATCCAAATGTTTTTTAATAGTTGAATTAAAATAATTTTGCAAATTATCTAAATCTAGCATTCTATCAAACTTATTATAAACCAAGCTTTGCATAGCCGCAGTTGGGGTCGCATAATACTTACTAGCTGCTAAATCACTTAAATGAGTATCTATTTCGTGTCCTAAACCTGTAATTATTGGGATTTTAGATGCTACGATTTGTCTTACTAAAGCTTCATCGTTAAAGCAAAATAAATCTTCTTTACTACCACCGCCACGAGCTATTAATATAACATCAAAATCAAATTCATTAGCCTTTTTAATACACTCAATTACTCTTTTACTAGCATTTTCTCCTTGCATTAAACTATCAAAAAACACTAATTTTATTAAATATGCTTCGTTGTTTTCATAAACTCTTAAAATATCTTTAGCAGCAGCTGAATTAATAGCTGTAATTACTGCAATTTTTTTAATATTTTTTGGAATTTGTTTTTTATAAATATCTAAAAATAAGCCTTCATCTTTTAATTTCTTATAAAGCTCATTAAAAGCTGCTTGTAATTTACCCAATCCATCGGCTAATTCATAATCAGTGCAGTTTAATTGATACTTTCCACTAGCAGGATATATGGTAAGTTTTCCAATGGCTATTATTTTATTGCCTACTATTAAATTAGCCTTACCTTTGTTATAGCTTGAAAACATAGTGCAATCAAGGCTTGATAACTCATCTTTAATAGTAAAATACCAATGCCCTGAAGTATGATTTGTAATCTTGCTAACTTCTCCTTGAATTGCAATATTTAAAAAAGTGCTTTCTAAATTATTTTTAGCAAGATTATTGATTTCGCTTACACTAAAATATGTTTTTTCTAGTTTATTTGCTAACATTTTTACTCGCTATAAACAATGAACTAACTCCAAAACTATAAGTTTTGAAAAGTTTTAAATCAAAATTATGCTCTTTTAATTTATCTTTAAATTCATCATTTGAGTAAAAATCATCAATAGAATTAGGTAAATATTCATAGGCTGCTTTGTTTTTGCTTAAAATTCCACCTATTATAGGTAATATTTTTTTTAGATAAAAATCACGGAAAAATCCTATTATACCGCCCTTTTCTCTTTTAAAAAACTCTAATACTAAAAGCGTTCCATTAGGCTTTAGCACTCTTTTAAATTCTTCTAATGCTTCATCTTTTTCAACCACATTTCTAAAACCATAACTAATAGTAATTAAATCTATGCTTTCATTATCTAATGGTAAATTATTTGCATAGCCTAATTTAAAATCAATTTCTAAATGACGCTTTTTAGCCACTTCTAGCATTCCACTACTTGGGTCAATCCCTACAACCTTTGCATTTGGAATTTTACTTAGTAAAACACACATATCGCCTGTCCCACAAGCAATATCAGCTATATTTAAATTAGAATTTAAATTAAGAAAATCTTTAACCTTACTAATCGCATCAAATCTCCATTTTGCATCGATACCAAAACTTAAAACCTTATTAGCTTTATCATAGCTTGAAGCTATTTCATTAAACATTTCTACTATTTTTTCTTGTTTTTGCATATTTATCCTAAATAATAAGTTCTAGCTATTTTACTAATTTTTCTAGCTATTTTTTTAACGCTTTTATTTTTTGCTAATTTTTCTTGAAAATCTAATTTTTTATGAGTTTTAAAAAAGCTTAAAAATTCAAGCAATATTATTAATTTTTCGCAACTTTCATTAAATCTTAATACTTTTATAGCTTCTTTTCTTAAAACTTTTGAAAAGATTTTTACAAAATTAACCTTAGCACAATTTGTGGTATAAAAATTATTTTCATCTAAAATAATACAAGATAAATTATCATAAAAATTATCATTTTTATTGATAGTTTTTATTATATTTTCTTCGTAAATAAAAGAGAATAAATTAAGAATTTCTTTTATTATCTCTTGCTTAGAATTAATACTCAAATAAAACAAATATATCCTTAAAGCAAGTCCTATGCTAATGCTTAAATCCCTTGATTTAAGCCCATAAGTTAAAAATATTTTTAATCTTTCATATTCACTAAAACTAAGTCCATCTTGAGAATTTTCATCAAATAAAGTGCAGATATAAAAATTATTAAATTGTTCTATCATCTTGCCTTGAGTGATGGCTCTTTTGTATTTTAAACTTTTGCTTTTTACTTCATTTAAGCTAAGCTCACTCGTATGATATTCTATGTCAGTTCTTGATAAATTAGCTTTTAAAAAATGTAAATTGCTATCAATTATATCAAGTTTATAAAGACTATTTTCAAATAAACAAAAACTATCTTTAAGCTTTTTAAACTCTAAATTACTCTCTAAGGTAAAAAAGAGAAAGTGTTTTAAAATACTCACCTAAACTCCTTTTTTATCTTATTTTAACTTATATTATTTGCAATTTGAACAAGTAGCCAAAAACGCTGTAATTTTAATACTTTCTATAGGATTATCTAACTTAGTTTGTAAAGTTTGTTGATATTTATCAAGTCCAGCCTTAACTTTATCTAAATCAAAAACACTTTTACAATTATTACAAACCAAATGAATATGTTCGTATTCATATATATCGTATTTTGATTTATCATTAGGGATTGAAATCTCAACTACTAAACCCTCATCAATCATAGTGCTAAGATTTTTATAAACAGTAGCAAGTGAAATTGCAGGATATTCAACCTTTATTTGCTCGTATAATTCATCAATACTAGGGTGTTCGTGTTTTGATAAAACTTTTAAAATGCTTATTCTTTGCGGAGTTGCTTTTAGCTTTCTATCCTTTAAAATCTCTAAAAACTTCATATTTACCTTTACCAAATAATATTTTTTATTAAATGCGAAAGAATACTATAAATAACTTAATATTTCTAGTCATTAATTAAGTTATTTTAAATTTGTAATATTTTTGTAAGGAGAAAAAATGAAAGCGAAAATCATTTATTGTAATGCTTGAAAATATGAACCACAAGCTGCAAGGGTTGCAGATGAATTAATTGGTGAATTTCAAGGAATAGAAGTAGAATTTGAAATAGGAAGTAAAGGCGATTTTATAGTTATTTGTGATAATGAGAAAATATATTCAAAAAATGAATTAATAGGTTGTGATAGCAAAAGATTTCCACATATTAATGAGATTAATTCACTTATTAAAGCCTATAGATAATTAAAGAATTTAATTTTAAATTCTTTAATTACAAATCAATTCTTACTAATTTATAATCAGGGTCAAACCTAAATGATAATAAATTTTCATATATTCCAAAAAGTATCATAAAGGTTACAAAAGAGCTTCCACCATAGCTAAAAAACGGCAGTGGCACTCCAACAACAGGAGCAAACCCTATAGTCATAGATACATTAACCCCAACATAAATAAATATTAATATGGATAGAGCTGATGTGAAAGTTTTAGCAAAATAATCTTTTTTAAGCTTTTTATTAAAGCTTAGCAAATGCAAAATCAGTAATAAATATAATCCTAAAAGCAAGCAAGCACCTAAAAATCCGTATCTTTCAATAGTATATGCAAAAATAAAATCACTCGTGCTAATTGGTAAGAATTTAAAATGAGTTTGAGTAGCATCATCTTTGCTTTTACCATTTATTCCACCACTTCCTATTGCTATCATACTTTGTCTTACTTGATAACTTGGTTTTTCACTTAAAAAATCAGTAATTCTTTTCTTTTGGTAATCATTTAAATTATCATAGACAATAGGAGCTATTGGCATACAAATTCCAAGCAATAATGCCCCTGTTAGAATAATTTTATGATGAATGCCCACTAAAAACAATGTAACATAGCCAACTATTAAAATAATTAAAGCAGAACCTAAGTCAGGCTCACTTTTAATAAGAACAAAAGGTAAAATTATATAAAAACTAATTTTGCAAAAATCTTTAAATCTATATCCATCATCAGGTGGAGGATTGTGTCTAATTAAATAAGCAAGCATTAATAAAAATGCAGGTTTAAAAATCTCACTAGGCTGAATCGTAAATCTTGTAAAAGGAATTTCAAGCCATCTAGTAGCTCCTAATTTAGTAGCACCTAAAACATCAACTAATAATAATAAACCTATACAAAACCAGTAAAAAAAAGGAATAAGCCATTCAATTTTTTTAATTGGTAATAAAAAAAATATAAAAAAAGCAAAAAACCCTACAATCACATATATAATTTGTTTATGCGCTAAAACTTCATTCGCCTCATTCATTAATAAAAATGAAAAAATTATTATTGGAAATACGAGCAATGGCAATATAAAATCAAAGTGGGTTAAAATTTTACCATCTAGTTTTATCAATTTACAACCTTTTGCTAAATTTGTTTATGAATATGATTTAAAAAGGTTAATATTGAGTAAGATTGTAGCAAGTGAAATTGAAAGAATTGATATATATTTAGCTAAAGTTTTAGGACAAAGTCGCTCACAAATTTCTAATCTAATAAAAAATCAAAATGTATTAGTAAATAATAAAGTAATTAAAAGCTCATATAAACTAAATATAAATGATGAAATAGAGATTAATTACCCTGATATAAAAGATATAAATATTAAATATGAAGCTAATTTTGATGTAGAAATTCTGTATGAAGATGAGTATATGCTAGTAGTAAATAAGCCAAATAATGTAGCAACTCATGGCTGCTCTTCTTTAAAAGAAGCATCATTAGTAGAATGGCTACTTGAGAGAAATTATAAACTAGCTGATATCAACGGCAAAATAAGAGCAGGAATAGTGCATAGACTTGATAAAGATACTAGCGGAGTTATGCTAGTAGCTAAAAGCAATGAAGCATATTTTAGCTTAGCAAATCAGATTAAAAATAGAGAAGTAAATAGAATTTATCTAGCAGTTACAAACCACACAATAAATCAAAATCATATAGAAAAATATATAAAAAGAAATGAGAATAATAGATTAAAAATGCAATCTTTAAGCAAAGATGAATGTATTAAAAAATACGGCTTAAATGAAGATAGATGGGGCAAATGGGCTAGAACTCATTTTATAAATCTTGCAAATACAAACGATAAAGCTTTAATTTCAGCAAAATTAGAAAGTGGTAGAACTCATCAAATAAGAACCCATCTAGCAAGTGTAAATAGATATATTTTAGGAGATAGTATTTATGCTGATGAGAGCAGTAAAAATAAAGCAAATAGATTAATGCTACATTCATTTTATATAAATTACACTCATCCAATAACAAATAATTTTATGGAATTTTATTCAAGTAATTGTTTGAGTTTTAATGAAGCTATTAAAGATTTTAAAGATATAAAACTTGACTTAAATCTAGCTCATAATTTATTAAATCAATTTAGTAATAATTTGGAATAGGATATGCTTATAAATCATTATTCATACTTAGTATAATTAAATCTTTACACGAAAGGCAAAATATGAAGAAAATTATTAAAATAAGTTTATTTACGGCTTTTATTATAGGTTTTAATGCGTGCTCTAGCACAACAAGTCTTAGTGAAATTGCTCCGATTGATAATCTTACTATGGTAAACAATATAAGAACTCTTCAAGGTATGAAAGAAATAGGATTTGAGTGGGACCCTATATATGATCAAAATATAGATGGTTATAAGATTTATAGAAAAGAGCTAAATGATGAAAATGCAAAAGACAAACTAATCGCTACTATAAATGATAGATATGCAACTCATTATTCTGATAATAATTTAAATCCTGATACTAGCTATGCTTATACTTTCGTAACTTTTAATAAAGAAGGTAATTCAAAACTATCTACTATAAATGTAAAAACTATAGGAAAAATTGAACCAGTTACATTTATTCAAGCAATAGCAGGACTTCCTAATAAAATCAAAATAATTTGGAGACCGCATACTGATTCAAGAGTTGTAAAATATAATATTTATAAACAAGACGCTAATTCTGATAAGTGGTATAAAGTAGCAACTATTAATAATCGCTTAAGTGCTGAATATTTAGACGAAGTTAAAGCAAATCTATATGCTAAATACAAAGTAACTGCACTAACTTATAACGGAGTTGAAAGTGATGCTAGTGCTGAAGTTGAAGCAATTAGTAAAGTTTTACCACCACAAATTGTAAATATCAATGTAACTACAAACCTACCTAAAAAAATAATTCTTACTTGGGACGCTCCTAAATATGAAGATTTTTCTCATTATAAAATATATTATTCAAAAGCATCTTTATTACCATTTTTTGAGCTAGCTACAACTACAGAAAATAGCTATGAGGATAATATAGGAGATGATGGAGTAAGCAGATATTATTATGTAACTATGATAGATAAAGACGGACTTGAGAGTGCAAAAACTGGCGTAAATGTAGTTGGAATGAGCCTTGATAAACCTAAAACTCCTGCTCTTACAGGATTTGAATTACAAAATGAAAATACACTAAAAATAAAATGGATTAGCACGGATAATCGTATAAGAACCTATAAACTTATTAAAAATTCAACAGAAGTTGCAAACGGAATACAAAATGATTATTATGTAGATACTACATATGTGCTTGGAGATGTTTATCAAATAATTGGCGTTGATGAATTTGGAATAGAATCAAAACCTAGTTCAAAATTGAGTGTTAAATAATGCCAAATTTTAAAGCAAAATATATAAAGAATTTAACCTTGCCAATTAGTGTTGGAGAGGTTGAATTTAAATTTAAAACAAAAACACAATTAGGCAAAACTTTAGTTTATACTAATATTAATAATTCTAGTTTTTTTATAGAACTTAACGAAAAAAATAATGAATTTGTAGTAAAAATTGATAAATTAACAAAAATTACTGACTTAGCCTTGATGCAAAAAGCCTTAGAAGCATTTGAAAAAACATTTTGTGATGAAATCATATCAAAAGCATATCATTATAATAAATTTAAAGAATTAGCAAGTAATGTCATATCATCTCCTAAGGACTTTAAAGAATTAATTAATTCATTAGATAATGCTTATTTAGAGATAGGTTTTGGTTCAGGAAGACATTTGCTATATCAAGCAAAAAATAATCCTCAAAATACTTATATTGGAATAGAAATTCATAAACCTAGTCTTATTCAAGTAAGTAAATTAGCTAAAGATTTAAATAATATATATTTATTAGATTTTGATGCAAGAATAGCTATAAAAGAATTAAATAATAGTTGTTTAAATGGAATATATTTGCATTTTCCTGTGCCTTGGGACGACGCTCCTTATAGAAGAGTTGTATCAAATGAATTTAAAAACGAGTGCGAAAGAGTATTAAAAGAAAATGGATTTTTTGAATTAAGAAGCGATAGTTTAATGTATGCAGAATATACAAAAAATATTTTTTCTGATTTAGACTATGATTATTTTAAAAATAAAGACGCAAGGATAATAAGCAAATACGAAAGCCGTTGGCTTAAAATGAATAAAGATATATATGATTTTGTTTGCTATGTGAGAAATAAAAAGAATTTAAATCAAGAAATCATAAATCAAAAAATTAATTTCAAAATTGATTTTAATAAGCTTAATTTTATAAAACATATTGATGAAGATTTTTTCTTAAAAATATCAAGAATTTATGAATGTGATAATGCAAAAATCATTCAAATAGCTTATGGTGGATTTGACACACCAAGTAGCTCTTATTTATTATGTAAAGAAAATGAAGAATTTGAGTTTTTGTTTCACGACTTTTGCCCAAATACTTTAAATTTAAAAGCATTTATTAAATTAAAAGAGTTTTTACAATGAAAAGCAATGCTACTTTAATAAATGCCAATAATTTAACTCTAGCCTACAATAATGAAATAGTATTGCATAATATAAATTTTAGTGCTAATGAAGGTGATTTTATATTTATCACCGGTAAAAGTGGTAGCGGGAAAACAACATTGCTTAAAAGTTTTTTTGGAGAATTTAGCGAATTTAGTGGGGATTTGCATGTTTTGTTTAAAAATATGGGAAATATTAGCAATGCTGAATTGTTAAAACTTAGAAGAAAATTAGGAATAATTTTTCAAGATTATAAGCTAATTAACGAGCTAAATGTAAGCGATAATATAGCATTACCTTTAAAAATAGCTGGCGTTAAAAATGAACAAATCAGCAAGCATGTAGATGTGTTATTAAAATATACAAAACTTCAGCATAAAGCTAAAAAAATGCCTTTAGAATTAAGTGGCGGAGAGCAGCAAAGAATAGCCCTTGCAAGAGCAATCATACACAATCCTAAAATAATAATTTGTGATGAGCCAACAGGAAATCTTGATATTCATTCAGCTGATATTATTTGGCAATTACTAAACGCTGCTAGAAATACATTCAATGCTTGCATTATCGCAGTAACTCATCAAATTCCACCTAGAATTGATTTTAATTATAGGCATTTAAATATAGAAAATGGGGTTTTGAATGAATTTATTTAAAACACATATTAGTTTTATTTTTCCACTTTTTATTATATGTTTTTGTTTTCAATTTGCCTTTTTTATTGATGAATTGATAAAAGATTATGAAACCAAATTAAATAAAGATTACAGCGTAGTATTAGTAAGCGAGCTAGAAATTCAAGCAGTTGATTTAGCTAATATTGAGTATTTTTCAAGTATTAATGAATTAGACCCTAGTGAAATTCTTAATAAATTAAAAAAAGATATAACAAATGCTAATTTAAATACCTTAAAATCAAAACTCCCAAAATTTTATAATATTAGCTTTACTAAATTTATTAATGAAAACGAAATAAATCAAATCAAAAAACAACTATTAAAAATACCGAATGTTTTAAAAGTAGAAACATTCTCAAAAACACACATTAAAATATATAAATTATTAAATATTATAAAACTAATCTCTTATATAT
>NZ_JAHCZC010000215.1:0-456 GCF_018501135.1 Campylobacter sp. 2018MI13
GTATAGTTTCATTTTATAGCATTGCGAAGATATTTTGTGAATACAAAAAATGGTGTTGAAAAATCATCATCAACACCATTTAGTATAGACCCAAAATTTGCCGCCAGCCTCTTTTCGATGATTGTCATGCACACAAAAAAACCGGATGAGATTTGCAACTCATCCGGTTTTTCACTTTGAGGCACGGTTTCTTCCCGGCCTCTTTTTTAAATCTCAAATTCTTCTTTCAGCATTTCAAGCTCATAGTCTTCGCTGAAAGTTTCCAAAGCTTTTTTCGCACACGCCAAGGCGCTCTTGCGTTCGCCGGCATTGCGATAGAAGTAGGCTGCATCCTTTAAAAATTCAGGGTTTTCACCTAATTCGCGCTCTGCTGCCTCATAATATCGCAAGGCTTCGTCATATTTGTCAAGCGAAGCGTAAGATTTGCCCAAATTCCAACAAAGCTCAGGATCTGCC
>NZ_JAHCZC010000216.1:0-455 GCF_018501135.1 Campylobacter sp. 2018MI13
TGTTAATATTTGATAGAGCCCATTTTTTTCGTGTAAAAGCATAATATAAATGTTTCTGACGTGACTCTATGACCGTATAAAATTCAGTGTGTTTTGGCAGGTCATAGAGCTCGGGCTTGATTGTGCATTCAACTTTGATTATATATTTGTATTCGTCATCGATATTAAAATACGTTACCCCGAGATCACTTAATTCTATCATTCCGTCCGTTCGCCGTGCGTAGATGACAACGTTGTCCCCGCAAACATCGATGGATGATGTGGTTATACTGCACCACTCACTATCTTCCAACGGTTCAACAATCATGTCTCGAAAGCCTGATTTCTCAAGAAGGGCTTTTAGTTCGCTCGATAAATCATTCCTCTTTAGCCACCTTCGCCATCGCAGCCTTCAGCCGTTCTGCCATCTTGGCTCTTTGCTCCTCAGCGTAACGGCACTTCTTACCGATGCGGAC
>NZ_JAHCZC010000217.1:0-455 GCF_018501135.1 Campylobacter sp. 2018MI13
CTTCCGGACCGGCGCCATCCTCGTCATGCTTGATTTCGGCATCATTTTGTCCGCGATGTATCTCATGCCCCAGTTCATTCAAAATGCCATGCTGCTGCCGGTTGCGATGACCGGTCTCATCATGCTGCCGGGCGCCATCGTCAATGCCTTGGTCTCTGCATTTGCCGGGAGAATGTATGACCGCATGGGGGCCAAGCTGCTTGCTCGCTTGGGCTTCGTCATTGCCATGATCGGTGTCTTGATGTTTTGTTTTGCAGACGCAAAGTCGTCTCTTGCCTATGTCATCGCTGCTCACGTCGTTTTGATGATCGGCTGTCCGCTTGCGATGTCGCCATCCCAGACGCATGCTTTGAATGCGCGGGCCGGTCCGGAATCTGCCGACGGTTCAACGATCATGAACACGCTGCAGCAGATCGTCGGCGCAATTGCAACGGCTCTTGCGACGAGCTTTCTTG
>NZ_JAHCZC010000218.1:0-455 GCF_018501135.1 Campylobacter sp. 2018MI13
GCGCGATGGCCTGCGTGACCAAAGCACCATACATGAACCAGACGAAGCGATGATTGGAAAAGACGTTCAGACTGATGAGACGCTTCTTTTTGTTGGAAAAATAAAACATCAAAAGCGCCATGATGCTGAGCAAAAGCAGCCAAAGCGAAAAACGCTCGATGGCAACTAGCAAAAGCGCCAAACCCAATGCCAAAAAGAAGTATCCGCCAAAATTGAAACCGGTCTTTGTTTCAATTCTTCGCTGAGGAATCGACATGATTCCGACGACAAAAGAAATCGCAAGAATCGGCACGAGAAACAGGAAAATCTTGTTCCAGTCAAAATGATGCAGAATAATTCCGCCATAGGTCGGACCGATTGCCGGCGCAAAGCAGGTCGTCATCGTGGCCACGCCGACCATGAAACCGCGTTTTTCCAACGGAACGTGCTCCAAAATAATGTGCATCGCAAGCGGC
>NZ_JAHCZC010000219.1:0-452 GCF_018501135.1 Campylobacter sp. 2018MI13
GGGAAAGGCTACGAACTGATCATTCTTCCTGCGGAATATTCGCCTCCGCTGGAGAGCGCAGAAGCGACTGCCGCGTGGATGAATAAAATTGTTGAGCAGTGCATTATGATGGCGCCAGAGCAATATATGTGGCTGCATCGCCGCTTTAAAACTCGCCCTGAAGGCGTACCGTCGCGCTATTGACAGGATTGCAGCCGTCAGGCTGCAATTTTTCCCCTCTTTTAGCTTTAAAAGCTCCCCACATTGCGAGGCTGGTAAGGTCGGCGCATAATTATAATTAGTACGCTCATAATTAAATTGATGATAGCGCAAAACGCGCATCATACTGTGGAACACTATGTCACCCTCTGATGTCCCCATAAACTGGAAACGCAAACTAACCGTTACCTGGCTGGGCTGTTTTTTAACCGGCGCGGCATTAAGTCTGGTCATGCCTTTTCTCCCTCTCTACG
>NZ_JAHCZC010000220.1:0-451 GCF_018501135.1 Campylobacter sp. 2018MI13
GATTTTGGCGCATTGTATCTGGCAAAAGTATTTTTCCCTGATGCATTCTACAGAAATCAGGGCGCTCCTGCTTTCGGGTATGGTGAACTATACGCAGATTTCGGGCTTTTTACACCAGTTTGGTTAGTTATATCTGGAGTATTTAATGGCGTCCTGGCTAAGTATTTCTCCAATAAAGCTCAGGACACAAAGTCAGCACATTATTTCTTAATGTTCCTATTTTGCATTGGAATAAGTGTGATTCCTGTTAGCATGGGATGGTTGTTCCCTGAGCATTTGATGATTGCCTTTATGGTATACATTGCATCTTCCTTTGTTTTTTCAGCGCATATAAGATTCGTTTTACTAAGAAGCGATAAATAAGTTATACGGCGGCAATGCCGCCGTTTTATTTAGTTTTGAAGCGTAAATCTTGTTGGGTTTGCTGAGCAGCATTACCAACGTAAATTAC
>NZ_JAHCZC010000221.1:0-450 GCF_018501135.1 Campylobacter sp. 2018MI13
GAATTTGTCTAATTCTATATTTTTATCAAGATTTTTTGAATTAAAATACACCTTAAAAGTATCAAAATCTTTTATAATATCTTTTAATAACTATTCCTTTTTTGTGTTTTCATTATATGTTTTTATTTCTATTTTTGAATTGGTTTTATTATCTATATTTTGTGAAGTTTGTTTCATATAAGATATGATATTGTTGATTTGAAAATAACTTGAGTAATTAGAATTTGATTTGTAGTTTTTAAAATCATCTTCCATTGATTTTTTGATTTCATTTAAAGCTTTTATATGTTGTTTATTGATTGCATCAAAACTTTTAAAAAAATCATCAAACGGGTCATAGAATTTATTTTCTAAAGCATCAATTCTTTGTTTTAGAATTTCATTTTCTTGTTTTAATTTTTCAATTTCACTGATTGAACTAGCATTTAATGCACCTATACAAAATAAAGA
>NZ_JAHCZC010000022.1:0-22120 GCF_018501135.1 Campylobacter sp. 2018MI13
TAGTTTTATATATTTGTAAAACTGATACAAAAGGCTTAAATAAAAATATTTATCACATAGATATTTTTAATTATTTAGCGATTTTACAAGTTAAAAAATTGAAATATTTTGATTATATTTTCATTGAAAATTTATCATTTTTAAAAAATATAAATTTTCCAAAAAATGCAAAAATTATTGCAAACGGATTTTTAAAATCTGATTTAAGACATTTTAAGGGCAAAAAAACTAGATTTTTAAGATTTATATACACTCAAGATTTTATAAAAATATTTAATCAAAATTGTGAGTTTTTGTATAATTTCAAACCCAAAAATCATAGTATTTTTAGCCCAAATGAGATAGATTTTGATATAGATAAAGAAGTGGAATTTTATTTAAACTGCATTAAGCAAGGCTTTAGGTTTTATGATTTTAGAAAAAGTAGAAAAGATGAGATTTTTAAAGCACTTGGAAATGGCAATGTATCTTTTAATGAAATTCCATTCGCAAATAATATTAGCAAAAAATATTTTTATATAAATAATCACAAAATTAACAAAGACTTTATACCAAATAATATAAATAATATAAAAGTAAATTTTATAAGCAAGAAAACAGAAGTGAAAAAATCAATATTTAAAAAATTATTTAATTTTAAGTGGGCTAGGAAAATCCTAGCCTTTAAATTATAGTTTTTCGCTATTATTAGCTAGGTAATCAGCAACACCTTTTGGATCAGCTTTCATACCTTTTTCGCCTTTATGCCAGCCAGCTGGACATACTTCACCATGCTCATTTGTAAATAACATTGTATCTACCATTCTAATCATTTCATCAATATTTCTTCCTAGTGGTAGGTCATTAATTACCGCGTGGCGAACTGTTCCATCAGCGTCTAATAAGAATGAACCTCTTAAAGCTACTGCTTCATCAAATAATACATCAAAACCACGAGCGATTTCTTTTGTAAGGTCTGCTACTAAAGGAAATTGTACATTGCCAATACCACCTTGATTTACTGGAGTATTTTTCCAAGCAAAATGGCAGAATTCGTTATCACCACTAATTCCGATTACATTAATTCCTCTATCTTGGAAATCTTTAAATCTTTTATCAAATGCGATAATTTCACTTGGACATACGAATGTAAAATCTTTTGGATAAAAGAATACTACTGTTCCTTTTTTACCCATATTTTTGTATAGATTAAAATTGTTATCTATTGTATTGTTTCCTAATACAGCTGGAGCTGTAAAATCTGGTGCTTTTTTTGTAACTAACATAATTTGTCTCCTTATTAATAATTTTTATTTGTTAAAAAATTATAAATGTTAAAAGTTAATAGAGATGTTAATCATACAAAAATTATCCTAAAATAATTTAAATCAAGATTTTAAGTAATTTTATAAAAATAATAAATCAGTATTAGTTTTAAAAATTATTTATTTTAAATAACTATTTAAAATATTTTTAATAAAAATTAATTTATAATATGATTTGCTTTTTGCCTTAGGCTTGTTAGGGTGGAAAGGTGGTAATATGGGAGAAACAATTATTTTAATCGTTTTAATCATAGCTTTACTAAGAACTTTAAAAAAGTTCTAGTAAAGCAACTAACTTAACAACTTAACAAAAATTATAGTAAAGCACGGCTTAGCCTAAGCTTAAAGCAATTCACCTAACCCTAGCAAATTAGCCGTGTTTTGCTAGGGTTTACACATATTTAAGCAATTTTATTCCGATTACAAAATAATCAATCACTAAACCTAAAGCTAATAATACAAACGGACTTATATATACTAATGTCTTATCCTTATATTTTATGCATAGAATTATACCTGTGATTAATCCTAAGATACTTGTTAAATAATTTAAAATAAATGCTTTTAAGGTGTAGTAATTAAAGCTTTCTATATCGCCTACATTTTTATTAATATTAAGTATTTTATCCTTTACTATCGTTTCATTATCACTATTTTTATTTAGCTCATATTCATTAAAATGAGATGATAGCATTGTATTTATAAAACTTTCTTTTGTTAGTTCAAGTCCTAGCTCTTTTGCATTTTTTTCATAGCTTTGTTTTGTATCTACTGCATTAAGCATTGCATAATAGCTTTGTAATTTTGAACCTAAATTCTCTAACTTATAAGCCCTTTTTTCTAGCCATTCATCAGCACTTAATATTCTTTCTCCTGTATAAAAAGCTTTATCTACATAATCGCTATATTGTTTTTCTGCATTAAAAACTAAATTATGTTGTTCTATTTCCTTTTTAACATAATCACTTGTAAAAGGTGTATAACCCTTTGTTTTATTAAAATATTTTTTAATAACATCTTCACTTAAAATATAATTTATATCTTTAGTATTGTCTATAATCATTTTATGATAATCATTTATATTTTGATTTTCTTTAGCATATTTTCTGTAGTTTTCTATAAATGGACTTTTAATACCATTATCTGTATAGCTTTTTTTTATATTATCTTGTATATTTTGTGGTAATTGCTTTATTAGTTCTTCATCGCTTAGATTAATTTGTAAGCCTTGTGAATATACAAGGCTCATTATAATAATTAATATTTTTTTCATTATTGTGTTGCCTTTAGTGAATATTTACTCGTATAGATATTATCCACTAAAGACTTAATTAATTCTTTACTCTCATTATTATAAGCTGATAATTTATTATTTATTTGATTTCTTATACTCTCTTCAATATCTCTTAAATCACTTGCTACTTTGCCTTTACTTTGCCAAAAACCTGTATAATCAGGGAATACTGACCTTATATCTTCATATTGTGATTTTAGTTTAGTGCCTGAATTTTGATATATCTTCATAAATGTTTTTGTTCTATTTTCTAGCAAGTCTACAGGATGAGAATTACCACCAACTCTAGTAAAAAATCTACCAATATTACCTGTATAGCCTACATTAAAATCTTTACCTTTGCCATTTTCTAATACATCATATATATCATTTAAGCCTTTAGATAACAATAATAAATCTTGTATTTCTTGTATTTCTTCTTCAGGTTTAGAAAATCCTTGTCTTGCTAAAGTATCCTTAAGCATAGTATAAATGCCTGAAGTATTGCTATTAATATAAGTTTCATTTTGATTTTTTATGTTTTTTAGTTCTTTTTGCCTTTCTTGTAGCTTTGCTAATTCTTGCCTAATTGTTTCTGAGTCTTCTAGGTTTGATGCGGCAGTTGTTAAACTAGTGGCTAATTGTTTTATCTTACTTGCATTATTTAGCATTTCTTGTTTTATTGTCTTATTTTGCTCTTGTGCTTTATTAAACATAGCTAAATCTACATTAGAAACGCCATTATTTCTCACGCTATTTGCACCATTGCCACTACCTTTAGGAATAGGGTTAAAATTATCTTCGTTTGCACGATAGCCTTGTCCTGTATATCCTAAATGTTTTTCAAATAAACGCTGTTTATCTAAGTATTTTTGAGCGTTTGCTATTTGAGTAGGGGTATCTGTTGCTAATGGGTCATTAAAAGCAGCCATTTGCATATAGTTTAAATGCTTATAATAAGCATTCTTTAAATCATCTCCTTTTAAGTTAGGAAACTTGAGTGAAAACTCATTAAAATCACTCATTACTTTTTTAGCTTCTTCTTGTTCTTTATAAGCTTGGTCTTTAAAAAACATATTTTGCTTACGCTCACTTATAATTGAATAGGTATTGCTTAAGTTTGCTTTGTGATTTTCCTTTTGCATTTTAAATATTTCAGGTTGTGTTTTTGTAGCGAATTGATTTTGCTTTAGAGTTTCCATATCGTTTGCAGTTTTTATTTGCTCTTGTGCGATTTTTTCATCTTTAGTTTGCTTAGCTATATCTAAATCAATTGCACCTTTTTGCACTTCATTTGCTAGGTTCTTTGTTCCTAGCTTAATAAAATAAGAGATTTTTATTAATTTATTTAAAGTAAAAAAGCAATTTCAAATTCTATAAAAATTTCAAATACAAAACTAGGAATTTCCTTAAGAAATCCCTAAAATTATTTCATTTCATTCAAACCATCAAGGTCTAAAACACCGCCGCTACTAGCATTGCTAACTAGCTTTTGATACATTCTAAGCCATCTTGAATTAAGCTCTTTTTTAATAGGCTTAAATTCCGCTCTTCTTCTAGCCATTTCTTCGTCATCAATTAATAGATTTATAGTGCATTTAATAGTGTCAATTTCTATTAAATCTCCATCTTTAATAAGCCCTATTTCGCCACCTTCAGCAGCTTCAGGCGAGCAATGTCCCACACTAAAACCACGAGTCGCCCCGCTAAATCTACCATCAGTAAGCAATGCAACCGACGCACCTAAGCCCCTACCCATAATAAGACTTGTTGGGCTTAACATTTCTTGCATTCCAGGACCACCTTTTGGACCTTCATAGCGAATTACTACACAATCTCCAGCAACCACTTTTCCACTGCTAATCCCTGCTATTGCTTCATTTTGAGAATTAAAGCAAACACATTTACCACGGAAAACCTTATCACCAACGATACCAGCTACCTTTATTACCGCACCTTCTCTTGCGATATTGCCAAATAATACGCATAATCCACCACGCTCAGAGTATGGATTATTTAAAGTTTTTATAGCCTTTCCATCAGGATTACTATCTTTAATCAGTTCTCCTATGCTATCTCCACTAATAGTAAGTGCATCTTTGCTAAAGAATTTACTTTTTTTGCTAACTTCATTCATTATTGCATATATTCCACCACTACTTCCTACATCTTGCATATGAGTTCCTGGCAGACTTGGGCTAACCTTAGCTATATGTGGTGTATCTTGAGCGATTTCGTGCATTAATTTTAAATCAATCTCATCAGCATAAGCTTCTTTTGCAATTGCTAAAGTGTGTAAAATTGTATTTGTGCTACCGCCCATTGCCATATCACAAACAAGAGCATTTTTTAAACTCTTATTATTTAAAATATTTCTAATTTTGTATTTTTCGCTTAGCTCTTCGCTCTTTGCAATCTCACAAATTCTTCTTGCAGCACTTCTTAATAATTCTTCTCTTTCAGAAGTTAAAGCTAAAATAGTTCCATTTCCCTTAAGTGCAATACCAAGGCTTTCCATTAAAGAATTCATTGAATTTGCCGTAAACATTCCACTGCAACTTCCAGCTCCAGGACATGCAGCACATTCAATTTCTTTTAATTTTGCTTCATCAATTTTACCAACTTCGTATTCGCCAACTGCTTCAAACGCTGTATTTAAATCAATTTGAGAACCATCTTTAAGCTTACCTGCAGCCATCGCTCCACCACTTACAAAAATAGTAGGCACATTCACTCTTAAAGCCCCCATAATCATACCTGGAGTAATTTTATCGCAGTTTGGAATAGCTATCATTGCATCTAGGCTATGTGCGTTCATAACCGTCTCAACACTACTTGCTATTAATTCACGACTTGGCAACGAATAAAGCATTCCACTATGTCCCATAGCAATACCATCATCAACACCAATGCAGTTAAACTCAAATGGCACACAGCCGTTTTTGCGTATTTCATCTTTGATAATTTCAGCATATTTATTTAGATAAAAATGCCCTGGAATAATCTCTATAAAACTATTACAAACCCCAATAAATGGCTTTGCAAAATCTTCATCTTTTAGCCCAACGGCTCTTAATAATGACCTACTTGGTGCTTTTGTATAACCTTTTTTAATAGTATCACTTCTCATTATTGCTCCTTTTAATAGATTTTCAAATTCCTATTTTAAATTCTAAATAAAAATATTATGTGGTTCTTCAGGTTTGCTTAGCTCATACCCTTGAGATTTTTCTATTCCGTAATCTTGAACTATTTTTAAAATTTCTTGATTTTTTACAAACTCAGCTACAACTTCATAACCTTGCTTATGAGCAAATCCTACTAGAGTTTCAAGAACGGTTCTAGCATTATTATCAATTACTAAACTTTCAATAATTGAGCCATCAATTTTTAAGTAATCAAACTTAATTTTTAATAATCTATAAAAGTTTGAATATCCACTACCAAAATCATCTATTGCTATCTTGCAACCCCTAAATGAAATTGATTTTAAGAAATTTGATAAATCATCATATTTATCAATACTTTCGCTTTCTAATATCTCAACACATAAAGCTTCTGGGCGAGAGCATTTTTCTAATCTATTTTCAAATACATCTCTAGTTTCTTTATTGATAATATCAGAGTTAGCTAGGTTTATACTAAAATTCGCATTAGGATATTGCTCTATCAAATCAAAAACCTTATTAATTACTACTTCTTGAATATCTTTATAAAGACCCACTTTTCTTGCTACATCTAAGAAAAGTCCCGGTGATACTATATTATTATGCTCATCTCTTAACCTTACTAACACTTCATAATAAGAAACTTCTTTTGTAATAGAATTATGCACACCTTGACAAACCACAAATATTTTATCATTTTCTAAAGCATATCTTATCTGACCTACTACTCTTTGTTGCTCTGCGTGTTGTTTTTCTATACTTAAACCTTCTTTATAAACACAATAAGGCTCTTTTGTTTTAATAGTCTCATAACTTGCTAAGATTGCTTGTGCAAGTCTATTAATAATCTCTTGATTTGACTTTCTAATATCACGCTCACTTGAAATTCCGATATTTAATTCTAAGTCTTTAAGTTCCATACCAGAATTTATTTTTAACTCAAATTTATTTTTTTTGCCCCGTGTAGAGTTCATTGTTTGGGTTTTAAAATGATTTTGTATCAAATCAGCTGCTGCCATAGCTTCTTCGTGGTTTTTATAAACTATACAAAACTCATCTAGTTGCAAATGATAAATACTAGTGCTTTTTAATACCTCATCGTTATTTTTCACATTTAAAGCATTTTTTAAAGAATTTGCAAAAACTTTTATAATCTCATCAATCATAATAGTTGAATAATTCAGCCTTAAATCATTGAAATTATCAATTTTTAAATATAAGAAAATATTATTTTTATTAGCTTTATCGTCTTTTAATTCCCTATCTTGTAAAGCCTGTAAAGATAATAAACCTGTTAAGCTATCTGTATCTAATTTCTTTTGCATATTATCAAGCTTGGTTTTATAATCTTTAATTTGTAAGATTTTTTTAGTTACATCAACTTTATTAATCAGCTCAATATTATCACCTAAATTTTTTCTAAATACAGAGAAAAATCTAGTTTCTTTTCTACTTGTAATATCATTTTCATTATAAGCTTGGATTTTGCTATGACTTTCTTGAATTAGCGTTCCATAATCAAACCCTTTAGCACTATCAGTCAAATCAATAATTCCATCTAATGAATCATAAAAATTCACAGCTTGTGCTTTTCTTATACTTTCACTTTGTTCGGTTGGTGCATGAACATTGAATGTAAAAGTATCATTTACATATTCAGCATATAAATTCTTTTTATTTTTTGTATTTATTAAAACTTGTTGAATTGGAGAATTTAAAAATGCTTTATATAAAATATTTAATGCACTTGTTAAATCTAGGCTATATTTAAAAATAATAAAAGTAGTAAATATTAATAAAACTGCAAAAATTGCACCAACTAAAACTAATTGGTCATTTGTCTTTTCTAAATGCTCAATTTTACTTAAAACTTGCAATTTTAATTGAGTTAAAATATTTTCAAAATCTGTGAAATTTTTAATTTCATTTTTTTCTTCGTGAAGTTTTTTCACTCCATCTAATAATTTTCTACTTAATATTAAATATGTTTTTTCATCATCAATAGTTGATATTTTATCTTCTAAAAGCTCTATATATTCTTTATCTTTATCTAATTTGGTTTTTGCATAATTTTGTTTTAATTCAATTAATTGTGTTTTATAATCAATAATTTGTTTTGTATTATTTTCTATTAATGAGTCTAAAAACTCAATATATCCTTTTATTGAACTCACGCTAATTTTAGTAGCAAATATATACTCTAAAACATTTTGTTTTACATCAACCAATTTTGATTGAGAATAAAGCACATTAAAGCTTTTAAAATCACTTCCGCTAGTCCCTAATAAACTATTAAAATCTTTTATATATTGTTTTAATTTTTCTATACTACTTTTAATTTTTTCTTCTTCATTAGCATTTAATTGTTTATTGTTTTTAAGAATTTGAATTAACTCATTAGTTTTAACATCAATCTCACTTAACTTCTTGCCACTATTTTCAAAATTTGCATAAATACTTGGTCTTTCTATATTTAGCATTAATTCTTGATTATCTAACATAATTTCGTGTATGTGATTATTTATATCGTAATTAATATCTATTTGATGAAGTTTGGTAAAAAATATTCCAGTGCATACAAAAATGCCAACCATCATTGCAGCAATGAAAATCTGTAAAATCTTTTGAACAAATGTTTTTATTTCTATATTTTTATATTCTCTATTCATTTCTCTTCCAAAATCTTAGGTCTTTTTCCTTCAAGTGTTTTTAAAAATTCTATTATATCATCAACATCTTTATCTGGCATAACTATGCCTAATTGACAAGCAGACATAACTCTAACAATATCTTCTAAATTATTAAATGCTCCTTGATATGTATATGGTTGGGTAATTGTAATATTTCTTAAAGTAGGCACTTTTACTTTTTTATCTTCTAATTTACAACCTTCTGAAAAGCTAGTATTTATATCAGCAATTATATTACTTCCAAAATTACTACCATTATGACACGACGAGCAGCCATAAAAATTAAATAATTTAAGTCCTCTTTTAGCATTATCACTTATAGCATTTTTATCTCCTTTTAAATATAAATCAAAAGGAGCATCAAGAGTTATTAAGGCTTTTTCAAATTCTACCAAAACACTTACTAAATTATCATAATTAGCGGCTAATCCTATTTCATTAAACCATCTTTGATATGTTACATTTAACTTAACCCAACTATTAAATTCATCAGGCGTAATATTCATATCGTCTTTTAATGTTTGTTTAATTTGTTCTCTTAAATCAGTAATATTTGCGTCTTTAAAAAATAAATTAGAATATACAATATTTAAAATTGTTGGTGGATTTGTTAAATTATCAGAATTTATACCAGAATTATTTGTCCCACTACCAGTAAGATTTAAATTATGACAGGTATTGCAAGATACTTTATTAGGACTTAAATTTACATCAAAATATAATCTTTTACCAACGGCAGCTAATTTTTTATCATAAGGTATGCTAGTTAAAGGTTTATATATATTCTCATCTGCAAAAGCAAAAACAATAAATACAATTAAAAATATAATCTTATTCATCATTGTCCTTGCATTCCTCACAAACTCCTTTTACCAAGACAGAATTAACTTTTAAATTATTAATTGTTGGAAACTCCAAATCTTTAGTATGATGACAAATATCACACACAAAAAGTGCATTATTACCTTTATTTATTTGATAATAACCCTTGCCATCTAAATCAATTTTATTTACCAATTTAGACTTTTGAAACTGCTCCATCGTCCTATAAAATGTAGTTTTATTTGCCTTAGTTTTAAATTCATCAAAACTCATAGGCTCTTTAGCAGCTAAAAGCTCATCTAATAATAAAATTCTAAGTTCTGTAATACCGATATCGTGCTTTTTTAATAATTTTACTGAATTCATCTCGTAAATAATAGCAAAAAAAATTAAAATTTAAACCTAATTTATTTTTTGCAACTAAGTTGCATTTAAGCAACAATTTACTACACTTGCAACTTTAAAACATTTATGAAAAGGAATTGCAATGAAAAAGATATTATTAAGTTCATTAGCTAGCGTGTATTTATTAGCTAATAATATAGGAGTTAGCATATTACCACAAGTTGAAATTGTTAAAAAACTATTACCAAATGCAAATATTACAACTCTTATGCCAGCAGGAGCTGACCCACATACTTACGAGCCAAAACCAAAGCAAATGATGGAGCTTAGTAAGGCTAAAGTATTTTTAGGTATCGGGGTTGAAATTGAAGATATATGGCTTAAAAGACTTGCCGAAAATACCAATATAAAAATAATTCACACTGATGAAAATATTCAAAAAAATAATTATTCTCATAAAGAATTAAACGAGCACCATCACGAACATAATGATGATATATATAATGGGATTTTTGATGATAATGATGTAAAAAATAGAGATTTAAGTGATTGGATTGGTAATTGGAAATCAATTTATCCTTACGCTAAAAATGGGGATTTAGATGAATATTACAAATTAAAATCAAATGCAAAAAAAGATAAAACCGAGCAAGAATATAAAGAATATTATCTAAATGGCTATAAAACCGATGTAGAAAGCATAATCATTACAAAAGATAGTATGGAATTTATACAAAATGGTGTAAGTAAAAAATCAAATTATAAATATATTGGATACAAAATATTAACCTATGAATCAGGTAAAAAAGGTGTTAGATATTTATTTGAAGCTACCAATAAAGATGCGGCTTTTAAATATGTGCAATTTAGCGACCACAATATCGCTCCTACAAAAGATTTAGAACATTTTCATATATTTTTTGGCAACTCTAGTCAAGAAGAATTGCTAAAAGAAATGGATAATTGGCCAACTTATTATCCTAAAAATATGAGCGTAAAAGATATTAAAAAAGACTTAATTCACCACATAGGCTCAAATCATAAAGAAGAGCACCATCACCACGAGCATCAACACGAGCATTCAGGCTTAGATGTGCATATTTGGACTGACCCTATTTTATTAAAACAAATTGCACAAAATTCAGCTAATGCTTTAAAAGAAGCTTTTCCTAATGAAAGCAAAACAATTGATGAAAATCTAAAAAATTATGAAAAAGAATTAGATGAATTAAACTTAAAAATATATGATTTAACGAAAAATGTGAATGTAAAAGGTTTTATAAGTGCTCATCCATCGTGGGGATATTTTGCTAAAAGATATAATCTTGTTGAATATACTTTAGAATTTGAAGGTAAAGAAATAAAACCTAGTGAATTAGCAAAAATCATAGAAATTGCAAAAGATAAAAAAGCTTGCCTTGTTTTAAAAGCACCGCAATTTAATGATAAATTGGCAAAAACCATTCACAAGGAAAGTGGATTAAAATTAGTAGAAATTAATCAACTTTCTAATGAATTATCTAAGGAGCTTTTAAACTTTGCGAAAATTATTAACGATAATTGTTCTAAACATTAATATATACGCTTGTGCTTTATGTGCTTTATATACGCCAACTGCTCATGTTAGCTTTAAAGGAAATTCCATTTCATGGGAATTTTCTTCTAATTTTTCACAAACACTATTAGACGGCTATGATTTAAATAATGACAAGAATTTAGACGAAAAAGAATTAGTAGCCGTTCGTGCTGCTTTGCTTGATTATTTACTACCTAGAGATTTTTTAACTACTTTAAAATATTATGATTTGCCATTCGGAGAAAGCAAAAAAATCAAATTTATTGTTAAAGATATTAAAGTAAGTTTTGATAAGGAGCTTTTTTTAGAATACTTTATAGATTATGATTTTAGTCCTAAAATTGATAGAGTTTTAATGTTTTCGGTAGAGGATTTAGATGGGTTTTTTAATTTTAAAATAAAAGAAAATACCTATAAAGTAGATGGTTTTAGCATTAATGAAAACATTAATCTAAATGCAGTTTATTATGAATTTCAAAAAGCAAATGTAATAGAAAAAATAGCTCAAAAAGTAGATGAAAAAGTAGAAAAATCAAAAGAATTTGAAACCAACACTTCAAAATCATTTTATGATATTTTATTAGAAAAATTAGCAAAATTACAGAGCAAAATGCTTGAATTATTAAAAGACAATAGCATATATTTATATCCTATCGCACTAATTTATGGCTTTTTTCACGCTTTATTACCAAGTCACGGAAAAAGCATAACCGCAGCTTATTTTATGAACTCTAAGAAAAAAATATTATTTTTTAGTCTAAAAGTAGGTTTTATTCACTTAGCAAATGCCTTTATAATTGCTAGTTTTTTCTCTTTATTTAATCTTTTAAATCTTAATAAAATTTCAGGATTTTTAATAAGTTTCTTAGCACTTATTTTGCTTTATTTAAAACTAAAAAAACCACAAATTTCACAAATTGCAAAAACACCAAATAATATAAAAAGCTTTAGTGTGGCTAATGAGAATAGAATTTTAAATGTAGTAAATAAAGAAAAAGTTCTTGATAATTTCTTAGCATTTAGCATAGGTTTATTGCCTTGTCCTGGACTTATTTTAGTAATTGGTTTTATAAGTAGCTTAGGTGCTAGAGCTTTTATAGCGGCTTTATTAATCGCATTAGGTATGAGTTTAGCTATATTTTTAAGTGCATTTATAATAACAAGATTTAAATTTAACTCAAAAATAGAGATTTTAAGCCTTGTATTTGTAATATGCGTTGGATTATTTATAGGATTTTTTGGATGATTGAAGTAAAAAATGTAAGCTTTTCTTACGATACGGAAGAGATTTTAAGCAATATTAGTTTTAATGTAGAAAAAAATGAATTCGTAGGAATTATAGGAGCAAACGGCGGTGGAAAAAGCACAACTTTAAAGCTTTTATTGGGTTTGTTAAAACCAAGTAAAGGCGAAATTATTATAAACACAAATAAATTAAGTTATGTTCCGCAAGTTGCTAATATAAATCCTAGTTTCCCTATCAATGTTTTAGATGTGGTTTTGATGGGAACTTTAAAAAGAAATTCATTCTTTTTTAATTCAAAACAAGATAAATTAAATGCACTTTTAGCACTTGAAAAATTGGGCTTAAAAGATTATGCAAATAAAAGATTTGCAAGTTTAAGTGGCGGGCAAAAGCAAAGAGTTTTAATAGCTAGAGCAATACTTAGTGGCTGTGAATTATTATTACTTGATGAGCCTACTGCTAGTATTGATGCAAAAGGACAAATAGAAGTGTTTGAATTATTAAAAAGCCTTAATAATCAAGGAATTAGCATAATTTGTGTTTGCCACGATATAGCTTTAATTTCTTCGTATGCAAATAAATTAATTCATATTAGCAAGACCGCACATTTACACAAAATCACAAAAGGTCTTGATAGCAACAAATTATTACACTTAGCAACGCATAAAAATAATTTATGCGAAGTTGATATATGGGAAAATTATGGAATATCTAAATTATAATTTTATTCAAAATGCAATTTTAGCAGCGGTTTTAGTAAGCATTGCTTGTGGGATTATAGGAGCGCTTGTTCTTACAAATCGCCTTGTAGCAATGGTAGGTGGTATTTCTCACGCAGCTTATGGTGGGCTTGGGATTTCGCTTTATTTTGGAGTTAGCACGATGCTTAGTACTTTAGCCTTTGTTATTGCTTGTGCTATTTTGATTGCATATTTATCAAGAAATTACAAAAATCAAGATGCTGTAATTGGTGTAGTATGGGCTTTTGGAATGAGTGTTGGGATATTGCTTAGCGATTTAAGTCCTAATTCAAATTCCATAGTTTTTAGCTATTTATTTGGAGCTATTTTGGCAGTTGAATTAAGTGATATTTATATTATGTTAAGTGCTGATATAGCTTTTATCATAATGGCTTTTGTGTTTTATAGACAATTAATAGGAGTTAGCGTTGATAGTGAGTTTTGCAAGGCAAATGGTGTTAATGCAAATCTAATTTATTATATGCTAATAATTGCAGCCGCTGTTTGTATAGTGATTAGTTTAAGAGTAGTTGGAATGGTTTTAATACTAGCTTTGCTTTGTATTCCTAGCTATATTTCTTCTATGTTTTGCACTAAGCTTTCATCTATGATGATTATTTCTGTATTATTATCGCTATTTTTTTGCTTAGGTGGATTAATTTTAAGTATTGCTTATGAATTAAGCAGTGGAGCTTGTATAATTTTACTTGCTTGTTTTTGCTTTATGATTGCTTATGTTTTAAGTTTTATTGTGAAAAAAAGAATTTGAAATAAGATAAAAATCTCATTTCAAATTCTAAAATTATTTTATAAATATCTTTGCAAGTGCTTCATTTACCTGCATTGAAGCTTTTTCATAATTTTCATTTTTTACCCATAGTTGAATTGCTATTTCTATATTAGTATCATTTACATTTTTAACCCCAACATAAATTGCTGGATTTTTTAAAATTAATTCATTTTGACCTAATGCTGTTTCAACTTCTTTTCTAACATCACATAAAGTTGATGGGTCAATTACTTTAGAATAATCAATTCTTCTTGTTTTTTCACGAGAATAATTATAAATATTATCGCTTATAACTTTTGAGTTTGGAACTATTATATTTGTATTATCGTATGTTCTAAGCGTAACTGAAAACAAACATATATCAGATACAAATCCTTCTCCTGCACCAAATTTTACATAATCACCTATTTTAAAAGGTCTAAACACTACAACCAAAACACCCGCAGCTATATTTGATAAAGTTTCTTTAAATGCAAAAGATATAGCAAAAGATGTAGCTGTAAATAAAGCAACGAATGAAGTCGTATCAACACCAACATTATTAAGTGCTGCTAGAATTCCAACAACTAAAATTATAATTTTTACAAGCTTAACTAAGAAATTGGTTAAAGTCTCATCTGTGCTAATTTTAATTAAAGTAACTCTTAAAATTTTTCCTACAACTTTCATTAAAAACAATGCTAAAACAATAATAAGAATTGAACCTAAAATCTTAAAACCATATTTTAAGAAAAATCCTTCAAAATCAAAACCTGCACTTTGCAAATCAATTAGTTTATTCAGAGTTTCTGTGGTTGTGGCTTTTACATCTTGAATTGTTGTATCCATCAATATCCTTTTTAAAAAATTTGAAAATGAATATTAACAATTAATTACTTAATTTTAATTAATATTATTCTCTAATCTAATTAAAAGGAGTAAAAATGAAAAATATTTTAGTGCCTATGGCAAATGGAGCTGAAGATATTGAATTAATTAGCATTATTGATATTCTTCTAAGAGCGAAAAATTATGGAGCTAATATAAATGTAATTTGTGCTAGTTTAGATGATAATTTAGAAGTTACACTAGATACTGGTATGGTTTTAAAAGCTAAGGTAAAACTAAGCGAAGTTGATACTAAAAACATTGATGCAATTGCTCTAGCAGGTGGTTTTGGTGGTATGACAAACCTTAAAAATAGTGAAAAAATCAAATCAATTTTACAAGATTTAAATTCTCAAAACAAATTAATAGCAGCAATTTGTGCTTCTCCAATAGTTTTAGCAAATGCTGGGGTTTTAAGTGATGAATTTACTTGCTATCCAGGTTGCGAAGAAGGAATTAAAGGAACAAGATTAAATGAGCCTGTAGTAGTTCGTAAAAATATAATCACAAGTGCTGGACCTATCACTTCATCTTATTTTGCACTTACAATAGTAAAAGAAATGGGATTTTTAGACCAATTTAATGGAATGCTTGATGGTTTATTAATAAATCAATTCGGAATTAAATTCTAATTAAAATATATTGAGTGTTTTTCAACACTCAATTAAAATATTTTCTTCTAACAAAGGAGCTAAAAAAGCTAGAACAAAATACTTTTTTAAAAAAATATAAAATGAAAAAGATTGTTAAAAATGAAGTGGCCGGGAGAAAGGGATTCGAACCCCTGGAGGCTTGCACCTCAACGGTTTTCAAGACCGCCGCTTTCGACCACTCAGCCATCTCCCGAAAAATTATCAAACAAGCGATAAAAGATTTTTTGCAAAAGCCTTATTGGAGGTGATACTCGGATTTGAACCGAGGATCAAGGCTTTGCAGGCCCATGCCTTACCGCTTGGCTATATCACCTTATGGTGCCCAGAGCCGGACTTGAACCGGCACGGTAAAAACTACCGAGGGATTTTAAGTCCCTTGCGTCTACCATTTCCGCCATCTGGGCAAAATATGTAAAATAATGGAGCGGGAAACGAGGTTCGAACTCGCGACCCCAACCTTGGCAAGGTTGTGCTCTACCACTGAGCTATTCCCGCACTTATGAAATAAAGACAGAATTATATATTTTTTTTCTTAAATTAAACTTAATTATAAAAAAATTATGAAACTTGTATATTTACACAATTTTTGCCGCTTTTTTTACCAAAATATAATTCTTGATCGGCAATTTTAAAATAATGCTCAAAACTATCTTTACAAGGATTTTTAATAAAAATACCACCAATTGTTATAGTTGGTTTTATGTTATATTTTTTCAATTCTTGTTTTGAAACTGAATTTTTTACTACATTCATATAGTATTCTGCTTCTTGATTGTTTTTCACATTTAATTTCACTACAAATTCTTCGCCACCCCATCTAGAAACAACGCCTTTAAGCCCTAACATTTCATACTGAATTGCTGATGCTACACTTTTTAAAACTATATCGCCTATATCATGACCATAAGTATCATTAATTCTTTTGAAATTATCTATATCACAAATTGCTATTAAAAGTGATTCATCTTTATTGAAGTTAGGAATTATCTTTTCTTCAAAGTATTTTCTATTAAAAAGACCTGTTAGAAAATCTCTATAAACCAAATAAGTTAAGTCGGATAATTTTTTATTTGAAGTAACCGTTGCAAGACCACCATAAATTAACATAAAAACAGAGCTTGAAAATGTATTGATATAGAAAAACAAATCTTGACTATTACTATATTCACCTACTAAATAATGTCTAAAATAATATAAACCATATATGCTAAAAAGCAAAAATAAACTTACTGATATTCTATAAAGCCACTTGCTAAAAAATGTAAATTGCAAGAAAAATAAGCACATCATAATAGTGCTAAATCCACTTTCAAACCCTAAATAATAAGAACCCATAATTTGGTGTAAAAATATTTCGGCAAATGCTACAAAAAACGCTGCTGTTATTTTGTCTTTTAAATAAAAGCAAATTGCTACAAAATAACTCGTTATTGAGTAAATATTAAAAATAGCCATAGGAAAAATACCATTAATTAAAAACAAAAAACAATAAACACAATGTGTAATAAATATAGAAACAAGTAGCCAAAGGTTTATGTCTATTTCTTTTAATAATTTAATAAAGTCGTTTTTAATTGTTTTTCCTTGTTTTAATTATAGTTAAGTAATTTTGCCTAAAATTGTTTAACACTTTGATGATAAGGATTAATATGGAAAGCACTTTAGTTGCACTTGGGGTATCAACTTTTAAAATAGCACTTTTATTATCACTTCCGATGCTCTTAGCTGGACTTATTGCAGGACTTTTAATAAGTATATTTCAAGCGACAACCCAAATTAACGAAATGACTTTAAGTTTTGTGCCAAAAATCATTTTAGTCGTAGTAATTATTATATTTTTAATGCCTTGGATGATGAATCAAATGATAGATTTTACAACTATGATATTAAATAAAATTCCAAGTTTTGTTAAATGATTTATCTAGCACAAACCGATACTACAGCTGGATTTTTAAGTAAAGATTATAAAGAAATTAATTTAGCTAAAAAACGAGAAATCAATAAACCTTGCATAATCACAAGCACATATCTAACTAGCCTTAAAAACATTGCAAGAGTTCCAAATAAATTTAAAAATCAAGTAAGAAAAGCTAAAAAAACAACCTTTATATATAAAAACCAAATATCATTTAGATTAGTAAATGATAATAAACATAGTTTATTTTTAAAGAATTTTAAATATTTATACTCAAGTAGTGCAAATTTGCACGGGTATGAATTTGATATAAATTATGCAAAAAATATAGCTAATGTAATTGTGGATTTGGATTTAGCTCAAAAAAGTTCATCAAAAATGTTTAAAATAAACAATTCTAAACTAAAACAAATTAGATAAATTATGATTTAAGTTTAAAAAAACTACCCCCACTACCACTTAAAAATAAGCCCTTATTAGCATAGTCTAAAGTGCTAGAATACAAAGCATTGCAAGGTTTTAGCAAATCATTTAATTCATAATTTGTAAAATTATTTAAAAGCTCTTTTGTCTTTAATTTACTCAATTCGTCATTTTCATAATATTTTGGCTCTTTTGCAAATTCGCTAAAAACATCTTTTGTGCTACAAGGTGTGCTAAATTCTAATGAAAAATCGCATAAATCATCGCTAAAATCATCAATTATCTCACCATATCCACTAACATTAGCACTCTTTAGCCCACTTTCAAAAAAGCTCACATCAGCCCCACTAAGCCTAGCAATTGCTTTAGTATCAAAAGGCTTTATATCATTTAATAGTTTTATAAAACAAGCAGCATTAGAACTAGCACCGCCAAGTCCTGCAAAAGTAGGGATATTTTTGTGTAAAACTAAAGCGAAATTATTTTGAAATTCTTGTTTTAAATTCTCATCAATCAAACTTAAAACTTTTGAAAAAATATCGCTTTTAGAATAAAAATTACTTACTAAATTATCATTTATCAAATAAAATTTATCCATCAATTCATCTTGTTTAAACTCATTTTCGTAAGTAATTCCATTGATTTTTAATAAAGAATTTGAATTAGGAATTAAAGTTTTATCTAAATTCCTAGCTTCATTTTTAGGTATAAAATAAAGCTCATCATATAAATTATCAATCCTATAAAATCTTGAAATTAATTGATGATAATTATCCTTTTTGCCTGTGATTTTTAAAAAAATATTAATCTTTGCAAAAGCTTTCATTATTTATCTTTTTTATACATTGAAAGTGAGCTTACTAAACTATCTAACAATTCACTTGAAGATGCAGCTGATTGGATATTTTCATCTTTTATAGAATCTACTAATTCATCTCTTAAAATTAAAGTTTGTTTAGGAGCTTCTATACCGATTTTTACCGAATCGCCCTTTATTTCAAAAATCTTAATTTTAATCCCACCATCAATAACTATTCCTTCACCTGCATTTCTTGATACTACTAACATTTTTCCACCTTATTTAAAATATATTCTATTTTTTCATCTAATCTAATAATGCTAAAACAATCTCCTAAATCTATTTTATAAATTTTGTAATCTTGTTTTTTAAAATCATTTAAGCTTAATTTTTTGCCTAATAGCAAGTCGTTTATATCGCCTAAATAAAAATTTTCTTCTAAACCAACACTTCCAAAAGCATCATAATTTTTAAATTCTTTAAAGCCGCCTTCACTAAGTCTTCTTAAAGCACTTAAAGTCCCTTTTACACCTAATTCATCGCAAATTAGCTTGGCGTATGAACGAACATAAGTGCCCTTACTAGCACTTAATCTAAAACTAATAAAAGGGAAATTATAATGCAAAAACTTAGCTCTCACACTCATTACACACTCATTTAGCTCAACCTTTTCGCCATTTCTAGCTAACTCATACGCTCTTTTGCCATTGATTTTTTTAGCACAAAATATAGGCGGAGTGTAAGTTATATCTCCTTGATACTTAGCAAAAGCTTGCATAATTTGCTCTAAACTAGGCTCTTTAACACTACAAAAGCTTATGTTTTCATTATCCAAGCTAGGGCTAATTGCACCAAGCCAAATCGTTGCTTCATAGACTTTTGGCTCAAGATTTAAAAAGCGAAATAATTTTGCGTGTTTTTTATCAGCACAGAGTAATGCCCCGCTAGCAAATGGGTCAAGTGTGCCTGAATATCCTAATTTTAGCCCTAATTTTTTACCTAATTTTAAAGCGTAAGAATTAGAGCTAATATTAATTGGTTTGTTTGCTAGAAAAATCATTATTCAAAAATAATTTTTACTTTATCGTTTTCTAAGCCATTTTCTATTATTTGCATACTTGTAAGACTACTAGCAACTGCGTTTTCTACTTCCATTACTTGATTAGGGCACATCATTTTTGTGCTTGCTGGATTTTCATAATAAATATTATTATTTTCTTGTTTTATAGCACTAAAAATTCTATTGCAACCTACAAACATTCCTAATTTATTATCTTCAATTATTAAAGACCAATTACTAAAATTGCTATATTCTTTATTTGTGTCTTTAACTATAATTTTTGATATTTTATATTCTTTATTTTCTAATTTTTTCACTTCTTTTGCTACCTCAACATTGTTAGTATTTACACAACCAAACAACACTAATATACTTAATAAGATTAAAGATTTTTTCATTTATTTTCCTTTGCTTTATTTATACTTTCTCTTAATAATCCTTCATCGGCTTTACCTAAAATAAAATACTCATTTCCTAATTTTTGATATTTACCATCTTTTAACATTACTTTAAAAGGTAATTGAACCTGAGTATTATATTTTATATCATCTGTTATTGCTTCTACTATCAAATCTGCTCTTTTATCATTTGTTAAAAAATAATACGCATTATAGTTCTTTGCAAATTCTTTTAATTTTTCATTATCAGCTTCTTCTGCATAAGATAATCCAACAAACACTAAATCATCTAAATGCTTTGATTGTATATCAAAAAGCATTGGAGCTTCGGCTCTACAAGGCTGACAAAAAGTCCCAAATATATCAATAATTAAAATTTTATTGCTATCAACCAAACTAAAGCCATTTTCTTCTCTTTTGATTTTTATTTCTTGATTATCCCAACTTTTTAAAGTTAATATATCTCCAGTTTTAATACTTGTAGTTTTAGCTTCATCGTTGCAAGCGCTAAAAAATAAAGCAATAAAACTAGCAACAAATAATAATTTTTTCATACCCACTCCTTAAAAACTTCTAATAAATACGCTATGCATAGGTTTTCCATCTTTATCAAGTTTATAATACTTAAATGCAATCTTGGTTCCTATGTTTAATGGTTTATTAATTTCGTTTATATTAAAACCACTGCCTATAGTAATAGTTGTAAGCTCGTTATTATTTAATTTTTCATCGGTAAATTTAGTAAGAGCTCTTAAAGCGTTAATCTTTTTCCATTGGCATTCATAATTAATTAGCTTACCTTCATTGTTTAAATTAGTTTTTGATATAACGCAATTGTCTTTATAAAATTTTCTAATTT
Source organism: Campylobacter sp. 2018MI13 (assembly GCF_018501135.1). Lineage (NCBI taxonomy): Bacteria > Pseudomonadati > Campylobacterota > Epsilonproteobacteria > Campylobacterales > Campylobacteraceae > Campylobacter > Campylobacter sp. 2018MI13. The sequence goes on from NZ_JAHCZC010000022.1 coordinate 20,928, forward strand.
GAACTATTTTATCTTGTCTTGGAACATCATAATTAGTGTTCTTTTTGTGTAAATATACGCCCTCTGATTCTTTTAATATAACTTCATTAAAAAAATCTACAAATTCATCTTCACTATTAAATTCATTCTGAACTACGAATGTAATATTTTTATTAGGGTGTTCTTTTAAATAATCTCTTAAATAATTTAATCTATCCTTTAAATCTCCTTTTTGATTAGGGACATCAACCACATAAAATTTAGCACATTTAAGCTTGTTTAACATAACATCATTAAAGGTATCATAATAATCTGTCCCACAAAATAAAAGACCTTTTATCTCAAAAGGTGGAAAATCCTTTGTAAAATCTTTGCTAATTTCATAAGTTTGATTATGATTATTATATAACTTTTTACCATCCCAGTTTGCACCCATACCATCAATATATTCGCTAATATAATAATCTCTTACATCAATACTTTTTAACTCATCAAAATCACTTCCTTTAAATGAGCTACCTAGTAATGTTGAAAAAAACATACAAAAAATTAAAAAAAATTTCATCCATTCTCCTAAAATCTATATAATTCTTTAAAAAACTTTAAAATAAAAATCTAAATCTATTAATTAAGGGGACTTATGATTTCTAAAATATCTATTTCTAAAAAACTTTTATTGCTTACAAGCACATTTTTAATTATATTATTAATTTATAATATTTTGCTAATTAAAAATAGTTATAAGACATATAATTCTTCAATAACTGCACAAGATAGCGTAAAGATAATATCTCAAACCAACGAAATAATTCACTTATTACAAGTTGAGCGTGGGCTTAGCGTAGGATTTTTAGCTGGTGCAAATAAACAAACTTTAATAGAACATAGAGCTAAATTTATTTTAAATAACGACTTAAAAAACGAAGTTGATAGTCTAAGAAATATGGTAGATAATAAGGCTAATAGAGCTGTAGTATTACAAAATTATACTAATTTAATAAATCAACAAATCAAAAAAGTTAAAGATATTTCTCAAAGTCTTGATGAAAGCTATGCTAGTTTAAGCGATGCTCTTAATTTAGTAGCTACTACAAAAGAAAGATATGGCTTATTAAGGGGGACTTTAAACGGAGTATTTAATGCAAATACTATGGATATTAATACTTTTTCAAACATTAGTTACCTAAATACAAGTATTGCTGGAAAATTAAAAG